>JASHPM010000309.1 GCA_030038115.1 Acidobacteriaceae bacterium
CAGCGTGCCGGCGAACGCAAAAATAAGGAAGAAGCTGATGGAAAGCCGGATTCGGATCGGGAGTCGCAATGGGGTTCTTCCGGGAAAACCCATTCTAGGCCGGAGCGGACGAGCGTCTGTTAAGGGGGTGTTACAACATCGTCGCGAACCAGCACGTAGCCGCGTCCGCGCAGCGTATGGATCAGCGGCACAGCGCCTTCGCGATTGAGCTTACGACGCAGGGAGGAGACATACACCTCAAGAACGTTGCTGAATTTCTCCCAGTTGTAGTCGTACAGATGCTCAAGCAGCTCGCTTTTGGAAAGCACAGCGCGTGGACGATGCGCCATGTATTCGAGCAGCCGGTATTCCATCGCGGTAAGAGCCAGCGGCTCGCCGCCGCGGATGACGGTCATTTCCTCAGGCAGGATGATCAGGTCGCCAATCTGTATTTGCGGAGCGGCATGCCCATGCGAACGCCGAATCAGGGCCCGGCTGCGCGCGACCATTTCGCTCACGTCGAAGGGCTTGGTGAGAAAATCGTCTGCGCCGGCGTCGAGAAGAGCGACGGTGGTTTCCTTGTCATCGCGGGAAGTGAGGATCAGGACCGGGACCCGGCAGGAAGCAGCGCGCAGCCGCCGCAGCACCTCAAGACCATCGAGCCGCGGCAGCATCAGATCGAGAAGAATGAGGTCGTAGGGGTTGGACTGCGCCATAAAGAGGCCGTCCTGGCCGTCCGGCGAAATATCCACCGCGTAGGCTGCGGAGTCACGCAGCGCTCGGGCGATGTTATTCGCCAGCCCCGGGTGATCCTCGATGACCAGGACGCGCACTCATCCTCCCGAAACGGTGTCAACCTGCGAAGACCGCGGTCAACCGCCGCTGGAAGTGTAGTTTAAGACGGCCGCAGTCAGGCGTAGCCGTCCGCATTTCAGTTTCTCCTGGGTTCGCGCGTGCGCGTCGCGGAAACCGCGCTCTCGCCCGGCACAGCTGAGGAATTCATCGGATTGTCACGGCTGGTTCAGCCATTATTCAGGCCAATTCTCGCATTCTGTAGCGGAATCCTCGGTCCAGCTGAAGGCCCCTTTCGGAGGCATTTATGCGACTTTCTCGTTGTGCAATGCAGCAATGGCTCGCGTTGGTTGCCGCCTGCGCGTGCGGCACGCTTTACGGACAAACGCAAAAGGCATCCATCAACGGCACAGTGACTGACGCTTCCAGGGCGGTTGTCCCGGGAGCGCGCGTGGTTGTAACTCCCGGCAATATTGTCGCCACCACGAATCAGTCAGGCGAGTTCAGCGTGACCGGTCTCGCTGCGGGAACGTACGCCGTCTCCGTCACCTCCACGGGGTTCGCTCCACTGACGGAGAGCGTTACGCTCACCGCCGGACAAGCGACCACGCTGAGTGCCATGCTTCAGGTTGGCTCGGCCAACGAACAGGTGATCGTGACCGCTCAAGCCGGGCCCGAGCAGACCATGACGCAGGCGGTCAATGAGGAGATCACGTCGGCGAACATTCTGAACGTGATGCCTGAAACCGAGATCCTCTCTCTTCCCAACGCCAATGTCGCCGACGCCGCCGGCCGTCTGCCCAATGTGACTGTGCAGCGCGATGAAGGTGAGGCCGTCTACGTCCAGGTGCGCGGCCTTGATCCGCGCCTGACCAACACGACGATCGACGGGGTGACCATTCCGTCCCCCGAGACGAGCGTGCGCCAGGTGCTTCTAGCCACTATCCCCGCAGACATGGTGTCTTCGATCGCGCTGAACAAGACGCTGTCGGCCAATCAGGACGCGGACGGGATCGGCGGCTCGCTCGATCTGATAACGAAAATGGCCGGGGAAGCGCCGACCTTCACCGGCATTTCCACGCTGGGATACTCGCCCATCATGAACGGCCGCTACATGGGCCTGGCGGGCTTTACGCTGGGCCAGCGTTTCGGCGCCAGCAAGCGCTTTGGCGCCATCGCCAGCGCCAGCTACGACTACAACGGGCGCGGATACAACGACATCGAGCCGGGTCCAGACCTGAACCCCAACAATTACACCAGCTCGACGCCCTATTTCGACGACATCACGCTGCGCGAGTATCGCACCCAGCGCCTGCGCTGGGGCGGAACGATGGGCGCCGATTACAAGTTCAATGACCACAACTCCCTGGCTTCCCATTTCATCCTCAGCGACTTCAAGGACTGGGGCGACAAGTGGACGTACACAATCAATACCCTGGGCAAGCCGGGTTTCAAGTACTCGATCCGGCATCCGGACTTCATGATCGGGAGCCTTTCGCTGGACGGGAACCACACCTTTACAAACAAATGGATCACATGGGGCACGGCTGTCTCTCGCGCGCGCGAGCTTGACGCCGGCGGCAACCCGGGGCTGGATTTCACTCCTACCAGCGCGCTGAAGAGCTGGGCATCCGCGAACTGCAACTTCGTGGGTGGCCTCAATGGCGATCCCTACCGCCCGCAGTGGTCGGGGCCCTGCATGACGCCGAACACCGACCAGACACTCAACATCTACAACCTGGCCAATTACGCACCAAACCAGTACAACACCAGCACCGGCTCGGGTTCACAACTGAACCTGCAGGAGTGGGGTGCTATGGGGTTCAACTATCACCTGGGCGGGTACTCGGCAACGCTGGAGTTCGGGGGCGAGTTCCGCAATGCGCACAAGGGCCAAAATGCCTACACGCCGACCTACGACTACTGCCCGCAGTATCCCTCCGTACAAAGCACCGAAAGTGGCGTACCGGGCGAATACCCAGGCGACCCCGGGGCCAACTGCACCACGCCTTCACCGGGTCTGACCGGAGAGATGTTCGCCAGCGGCTTTGCGGACCCGAAGTACTACGACGGTACGTATCACATGGGGCAGATGACGGACCACTACAAGGTGGACAACTACTTTGCGACCAACCCGAATGTTTTTCCGCTGGATATCAACGCCACGCAGAGCTCATCGGACTCCGCGAACTTCGACCTGATCGAGCGCATCTCAGCCGGATACCTCATGAACACAATCCAGTTCAGCCGCCTCCGGCTCCAGACCGGATTGCGCATGGAATGGACGCACGAGTACGCGGCGGGCTTTCTTGTAAATGCCAGCGCCGGCCCCAACGGCGATGGAATCGACAACAACGGAAACTGGATTGGATCGAGCCCGACAACCAATATCCAGTCCTATTGGGATCCACTGCCCAGCGTTCAGGCCCGGTTCGCGATTACCTCTTCGACGGCCATCCGCGCTGTCTATGCGCGCGGCATCTCCCGACCCAACCAGTACGATCTGGTGCCCTACGCTTCGCCCACGGGCAATACACCAGTGGTAGCAGACATCGGCAGCCCCACCGAGCTGCCTACACATGCCAACAACTACGATCTGCTGGTGGAGCATCAGCTGAAGCCCTTCGGCCTGATTGAAGTCGGGTACTACTACAAGCAACTGACCAATCCGATCGTTGCATCGAACGTGCCCTGCACCGGATCCTGCACGATATTTGCCACTGAAGATGGCTTAACATCGGGCGCCCTGGCAACGCAGAATATCAATGGCTCCAGCGCCTACGTTTCCGGTTTTGAGCTTTCCTGGCAGCAAAGGTTCAGTAATTTGCCCGGTGGTTTCAGCCGCCTGGGCATGATGGCCAACTATTCTTACAACGCTTCGCAGATCAATGGGCTTCCCGATCGTGACGACTCGCCCGCCCTGGTGGGGACGGCGCGCAACGCCTACAACATCGAGCCGGGCTACGAGCTGAACCGCTTCTCGGTGAACATGGGAATCACTTACAACGGCCCAAACATCTACGCCTACCAGTACTACTCGACTGACTCCGGTCTGGCGGAGTGCGGCAATCCGAATCCGAACCCGACCGCCAGCGCGCCGCTCAACGGGCCGATCAACGGACCCTGCGGCGATAATTACTTTTATCCGCACACACAGATCGACGCGCAGATGAGCGGACGCCTCTGGCGTGGACTGCGGCTTCAGGTCGACGGGCTGGACCTGAACAATGAAGTCTTCGGCTTCTACAACGGCAGCCCGCAGTACATGACGCAGCGCGAATACTACAAGCCGACTTACAGCGCCAGCCTGCGCTGGACCTCGGGCGCTGAAAGATAGTAGCGGTCAGGCTGCGACGCCCTCCTCCCCTCGCCAGTGCACAACCCGCGGTGGTAGTGTTTTCGGGTGCAAAACTCCGGCGCGTACCGGCCCCGGAAAAAGAGGAATCCCCGCTGCCCCAGCTTCCTCCCGGCACCCTCGATCCCTGTTTCCGCCTGCGCCTGGTCGTGACCGATTGCACGCGAGGTTAAGCTATGGCAACCATTGCGATCGATCCCCGCGTCAGCGGCACCACCGCTGAATTCATCTCTCAGCGCCACAAGATGTACATCGACGGCCGCTTCGTCGCAGCGGCTTCCGGCAAGAATTTCCCGGTCTTTAACCCAGCCACGGGCGACGTCATCACCGAGGTCCCCGAAGCCGAGGAAGAGGACGTCAATCGTGCGGTCCTGGCCGCGCGTCGCGCCTTTGACGAAGGCCCCTGGCCCCGTATGTCTCCCTCGGAACGCGGCCGCATGATCTGGAAGCTGGCCGATCTGCTGGAACAGCACCTCGAGGAATTTGCAGAAATCGAATCCCTCGACAACGGCAAACCCCGCACCATCGCGCGGGTCGCCGACGTGCCGCTGGCCGTCGACATGTTCCGCTACATGGCCGGCTGGGCCACCAAAATCTCCGGCAAGACACTGCCCTTGTCCTCCGGCTACGACTTCCACTCCTACACCATGCGCGAGCCCATTGGCGTGGTCGCGCAGATCATCCCGTGGAACTTCCCGCTGTTGATGGCCGCGTGGAAACTGGCTCCCGCCATGGCCTGCGGCTGTACCATCGTCCTGAAGCTGGCCGAACAAACGCCTCTCTCCGGAATACGCCTGGCACAGCTCATCGACGAAGCCGGCTTCCCGCCGGGCGTCGTGAACGTACTCACCGGCTTCGGCGAAGGCGCGGGCGCGCCGCTGGCTGCGCATGATCTGGTCGACAAGGTCGCCTTCACCGGCTCGACGGAGGTCGGCAAGCTCATCGTTAAGGCCGCCGCCGGAAATCTGAAGAAGGTCTCGCTCGAGCTGGGGGGAAAATCACCGGCGATTGTCTTCCCCGACGCGCCCATCGAACAGGCTGTCTCCGGCACCGCCAGCGCCATCTTCTTCAACCATGGACAGTGCTGCTGCGCCGGTTCGCGACTGTATGTGCACGAGAAAGTCTTCGACAAAGTCGTCGAAGGCGTCAGCAAAGTGGCTGCGGACATCAAGCTCGCGCCTGGCCTGGACCCCTCCTGCCAGATGGGTCCGCTGGTCAGCGACGAGCAGTATCGCAAGGTCGTCGGCTACATCGAGTCGGGCATCAACGAGGGCGCGAAGATCGCCGCCGGTGGCCCTGTATCCGGCTTCGATCGCGGCTACTTTGTCCGGCCCACTGTTCTCACCAACACCAACCCACGCATGAAGGTTGTTCAGGAGGAGATCTTCGGCCCCGTGGTCTGCGCCGTGCCATTCTCCGACCAGGAGATCGACCGCATCGTCAAGCGCGCCAACGACACCGTCTACGGACTGGCCGCCTCGGTCTGGACGCAGAATCTGAGCCTCGCCCACAAGGTCGCTCGTGGTCTGCGCGCCGGCACCGTGTGGGTCAACTGCCACAACGTCTTCGACGCCTCCCTGCCCTTCGGCGGATACAAACAGTCCGGTTGGGGCCGGGAGATGGGCGAGGAGGTCCTCCACAACTACACCGAGGTCAAAGCGGTCACGGTTGCGCTCTGATCGTCACCCCCTCCAGCGGGCAGTTGCGCCACGCCGCTTCTGCCCGCGCCCCCACCCTCGAGCACCATCGTCTGAACCCTTGCGCTTGCTGTGGCATCCTGTAGAAGTACATGGCCGCCGAGCGCACACGCCGCATTTCGTTAGAGCGGGCACGCCGCATCTCGTTTGAGAGAACTATCGCCAGCGCACGGCAAACGATCATGCTCAGCGAGATCGCCAAGCTGGCCATCGATAGTTTTCGATCTTCGAAGGTGCGTTTTATCCTCACCGCGCTGGGCATGGTCATCGGCACCGCATCGGTGATCCTTGTCGTCGCAATCTCAGCGACCGGACGCCAGTACATTCTGAGCGAAATTCAGGGCATCGGAACGAATCTTGTCGAGCTGGAGTACGCCGGCGGCGGCTCCGGCGCCGTCACCAATATTCAATCCGATTTCCTGACCTTCGACGATGAGCGCACCATCGATGAAGAGGTGCCGTCGATCGCCGCTTCCTCCGTCGTGCTGGAGATGCACCAGAACATCAGTATCGGCGGAGTCGTCAGGGAGGTGCTCGTTCTGGGCGTGGAGCCACAATATCGCCAGGTACGCAATCTTGTGACCCTCGCCGGGCGTTACTTCGACGAGGAAGACGAGACGGCCCACAGCAAAGTGGCTGATGTGACCGAGCCTTTTGCGCGCGCCATGTTCGGCAGCCCCGCCGAGGCCATCGGCCGCACCTTTCAGATCAACGGCATTCCGTTCATCATCATCGGCACCTTCAAAGAACGCGTGGAAACTTTCGGCGAAACCGAGATTGCGGATCAGACCATCCTCATTCCTTATTCTGTCGGCCGCTATTTCAGCGGCACCGACAATGTGAAAGAGATGTACTTCTCCATCCGCGACCAGAACGACGTCGAAGACGCGGCCAGGCAAATCGTCTCCGCGGTCCGGAACGACGGCCGGCACCAGCCCACTTCCGTCTATCAGACGCAGACCATGACGGCGCTCATCACCCTCGCCGGTCAGGTGGTGAATGCGCTCACCGCCATGCTCCTGCTGGTCTCCGGCGTAACTCTCGCAGTGGGCGGCGTGGGCATTATGAACATCATGCTTGCGACGGTGCGCTCCCGCACCCGGGAGATCGGCATCCGCAAGGCACTGGGCGCGACGCGTCGAGAGATCAAGCTGCAGTTCCTGCTGGAGGCGGTCTTTGTCTCGCTTTTCGGCGGCCTCATCGGCGCGGTCATAGGCCTCGCCATCCCATTTTCTGTGCGCTTTTTAACCAGTTATCGCGTTCCCGTCTCCGGCTGGTCGGCGGTTATCGGGCTGGTGGCCTCGGCGAGCGTGGGCGTCATCTTTGGGACGCTGCCCGCCAATCGCGCCGCGGCGATGGACCCCATCGATTCCCTGCGCTACGAATAGAAAGTGGTTTCACACTGCGCACTTCGACGACGAGGCCGAGGCGAATTCCGAGGGTCCGAGTCCCGGAATTCCCGCACGTCCGATTACTGCAGCGTCACGCCGGGAGGAATCACCGCCAGAGCCACCTGCATCTGCGTTCCGTCCGGCACGTGTACGTTCCTGCCTTTCGAGGTGAAGGTTGCCGAGCTGTGCTGGTGAATGTCACTCTGCAGGGTCACGTCCGGGACGCCCTTCTGCTGCGTCTGCTGCTGCGATCCACTGGCAGGGACGTTCATCGGCTGCGGAGCCGGTGTGCTCGGCACGTTGGGCGAGCTGGCCATTGATCCTCCTCGCGATCCACTTCCACCCGGGGATCCGCTGGGCATGGGCTCTCCCATGCTGGCCGGCGCGCCGGCCGAGGCCTGTTCCTGCGCGAGCGCCGGCTCGGAAACCGCCAGGATCGTCGCCTTGATGGGCAGTTCCTGTCCGTCTTTCAGCTTTGCCTTGTCGAAGGTCACCACCACCATCGAATCGCTCTTGTGCTCCGAGGGCTGCACCTGATCCACGTGCCCTTCGAGAACGGTGTTTTTGGGCAAGGCCTGCTCACCGGGAATCGGCACGTTTTCCTCCAGCTTCGCAGTCACCGGCTCGCCCTGCGTCGCCTTCTTCGTGTCCAGGGTGCTGGCCAGCGTGGCCTGCGCCTGCACCAGCTGGATGGTGTGCTGAGCCTGCGCCGTGCCATTTGCGCCCGCAGCCTGATTCTGCCCCCGCGCTGCGAGGACCACAAGCATGGCCAGCCCAAGACTGGCACCCGTGGTCATCAACTGACGAACCAATGACTTCATAAACCCCCTCCTGCGCCGCGCATCCGTTCCCTCTACAAAGGGGGACGCGTGCCGCAGCCGGGAGCGTTGCCCGCGGCTGGTAAACTTAAGGAGAAGATTGATGGCATCCGCGACCTCACTGCCGATTTTCCATCTCGACCTGAATTCCCTCTTCTCACCGATCGATGATGCCCTTGGCGATCCGTGCACTCTGTAACTGCCGCCAACTTCCTCCGCCTGACAACACCCAGTTCTTCAGCACCAACAACAATCCAGGAAATCAAAGACCTCATTGAGCGCCATACGCAACATCGCGATCATCGCCCACGTCGACCACGGCAAAACCACCCTCGTCGACGGGCTTCTGCGCCAGGCGGGAACTTTCCGCGCCAATGAGACTGTGGCCGAGCGGGTCATGGACTCGAACGAACTGGAACGCGAGCGCGGCATTACCATCCTCGCCAAGAACACCGCTGTCTTCTACAAGGGCGAGAAGATCAACATCGTCGACACTCCCGGCCACGCGGATTTCGGCGGCGAGGTCGAGCGCGCCCTCAAAATGGTCGATGGCGTCATGCTCCTCGTCGACGCTTCCGAAGGCCCGCTGCCGCAAACCCGCTACGTGCTGTCGAAAGCGCTGGAGGCCAAACTTCCGCCCATCCTCGTCATCAACAAAATCGATCGCCCCGACGCCCGCGCCCAGGAAGTCCTGAACGAGGTCTACGACCTCTTTATCGATCTGGACGCCACCGAGGATCAGCTCAATTTCCCCGTCCTCTATACGAACGCGAAGCTCGGCCAGGCCAGTAACGATCCCGCTGTGCCCGGCACGGATCTGATGCCCCTCTTCGAAGCGATCCTCAACACCATCCCCAGGGGCATGGGCGATCCCGCTGGCATCCTGCAGGTGCAAGTCACCAACCTCGACTACTCCGACTACCTCGGCCGCCTCGCCATCGCCCGCGTCTTTCAGGGAACGCTGCGCACCGGTGACGATGTCGCCATCTCCAAACACGACGGCTCACTCCAGAAGACCCGCATAACGAAGCTTTTCAGCTTCAGCGGACTCAAGCGCGTGGATATCGAAGCCACCGAGATCGACGACATCGTCGCGGTCGCCGGCGTGGAGGGCATCACCATCGGCGACACCATCACCAGCGTCGAGACTCCCGCGCCGCTGCCGCCCATCGTCATCGATGAGCCCACGATCGCGATGCAGTTCTCCATCAACAACTCGCCCATGGTCGGCCGCGAAGGCCAGTGGGTCACCTCGCGCAACCTGCGCGAGCGCCTCGAAAAAGAACTGCTCACCAACGTCTCGGTGCGCGTCGAGGAAACCGGCAGCCCCGACAGCTTCAAGGTTCTCGGCCGCGGCGAGCTGCAGCTCTCCATCCTGATCGAGATGATGCGCCGCGAAGGCTACGAGCTGATGGTCGGCCGGCCGGAGATTGTCACGAAGGAAGTCGACGGCAAGCTGATGGAGCCCGTCGAGCACCTCACCATCGATATTCCCGAGAGCTTCATCGGTACGGTCATCGAGCGCCTCGGCCCGCGCCGCGGCGAAATGGTCAAGATGCACAACCACGGCTACGGCCGCGTTCGCCTCGAGTTTCGCGTGCCCTCGCGCGGCCTCATCGGACTGCGCGGCGATCTGCTCACCGATACGCGCGGCACCATCGTCATGAATTCCCTCTTCGACGGGTACATGCCGCATCAGGGAGAGATTCCGCAGCGCCCCACGGGTGCGCTGGTCGCCGATCGCCCCGGCCTGACGACCGCTTATGCTCTCGAGGGTCTCGAAGACCGCGGTGTGCTGTTCACGCCGCCCGGTGTCGAAGTCTACGAAGGCATGATTATCGGCGAACACTCCCGCGACAACGATCTCGACGTGAACGTCGTGCGCGAGAAAAAGCTGACCAACATGCGCGCCTCCACCGCCGACGAGGCGATCCGCCTCGCCCCGCCCCGCCTGCTCAATCTCGAACAGGCCATTGAGTTCATCGCCGACGACGAAATGGTCGAGGTCACGCCGAAGTCGCTGCGCCTGCGCAAGAAGATCCTCCAGGCCAATCGGCGCCCGAGACGCAACCCGGCTGTTCCGGTCTAGCGCCAGCTGGTGTGGGCGCAGAATATGGCGGCAGATGCCAGCTTCCGCCCACAAACTGCCACGAAAGATTTCCACAGGCGCTCCAAATTCCCCTCTTTCGTAACTTTCCTCACGCGCCCACACGGCGCTACTATCCTCTTCCATTGCGGGGCGGAACTCGCGCATCGAGTGCCCACGCAGAGCGGCTGGCGGGTGCTTCTCTCCTTTTCGGCAGGAGACCACGCCCGCCAGCACACGCCCCTCGGGGCAAGCAGTCCATTCTCCCCGGTCTGTCCCAGATCTGTTTTCCCTGCAAGGTGGCCACAAAGGCGGCACCCTGCGCGGCGTGTGTTCGCTTGCCAGCTGGATACAAGCTGCTTTCAAACGCGAACGCGTGGTTGTCGCGCAGTTTCATGCCCGGATCCATCCGGGCCCATCAAGTTTTCCACGCCGTGCCGGTGGTGAGGGACCACCGCATCGGCCCGCGGCCCCTCCCTCATCCACGATCGTGCAATTCACAGTTCCTCGAGAGGAGTTAACTACCATGGCAAGATCGCAGAAAGTTACGTTGAAGGGGACCGAGCACGCCCCGATGCTGGGAGCGCGTGCCATCGGACCGACTTCTCCGCATCAGCTCATCGAAATTTCGGTGATCCTGAAACATCGTCAACCCCTGTCCCTCACGCAGCATCGAGGCCAGACGCTCAGCCATAGCGACTTCGCCAAAACCTATGGCGCCGACCCTGCCAGCGTCGACAAGATCAGACAGTTTGCCGCCGAGAACAACCTGCAGGTGCTCACACGCGGCGACGAAGTCCAGCGCCGCACCGTTACCCTGGCCGGCACCGCGGCCGACCTGGAGAAAGCCTTCTCCGTCGAACTCGTCGGTTTCGAGCATCCCGATGGAACCTACCGCAGCCACACCGGACCCATTCAGATTCCGGAAGCTTACGCGTCCATCATCCAGGGCGTCTTCGGTCTGGATAACCGGCCGGTTGCGCATCCTCACCTGCGCCTGCGCAACACCAACCGCACCTTTGGTTCGCGAACCTCAACCACAACCTACACGCCGACTCAGGTTGCCTCGCTGTACGACTTCCCACAGGATGCCACCGGCGAGGGGCAGACGATCGGCATCATTGAGTTGGGCGGCGGCTATCGGCCGACCGATCTTCAACAGTATTTCCAAAGCCTCAACCTGAGGACCCCTGCGGTGCGCGCGGTCCTCGTCGACTACGCCAACAACCGTCCCACCACGCCGAACAGCGCGGACGCCGAAGTCATGCTCGACCTGGAAATCGCCGGGGCTGTCGCCAACGGCGCTTCCATGGCCGTCTACTTCACCGCCAATACGGCACGCGGCTTCCAGGACGCCATCAGCACCGCGGTTCACGATCAGATCCATACCCCCTCGGTCATCTCCCTCAGCTGGGGCAATCCCGAGGAAATGTGGACACAGCAATCGATGGAGTGTTTCGACCAGGTAGCGCAGGAGGCGGCCTTGCTCGGCATCACCGTCGTTGTCGCGTCCGGCGACCATGGCACGACCGATGGCATGCCGGGATCGAAGAATCATGTGGATTTCCCTGCATCCTGTCCCCATGTACTGGGGGTGGGGGGCACCCGTCTGGTCTCGGCAAACGGCGCCATCCAGAGCGAAACCGTGTGGAACGACGGTCCCACCGGCGGCGCAACGGGAGGCGGATACAGCAACCTCTTCCAGCGTCCGGAATGGCAGGCCGCCGTGGCTACGCAGCCCAGCCGCGGCGTGCCCGACACAGCCGGCAATGCCGATCCCGACACCGGCTACAACATCCTCGTGGACGGGGAACGTATGGTCATCGGCGGCACCAGCGCCGTCGCCCCGCTCTGGGCCGGCCTTGTGGCCCGGTGCAACCAGATGCTGAACGCGCGTCTGGGATTCGTCAACCCCAGCCTCTATGCCATCAACCAAAACAATGGCTTCCGCGACATCACACAGGGCAACAACGGCGCATTCTCGGCCACGCCTGGGTGGGATCCATGCACCGGCCTAGGTACACCCAGCGGAATCCGTCTTCTGCAGGCGCTCTCTACGGCGACCGGGAAACCGGTCTCGCGAGCGCCGGCCCACACTGTCGAAACCTACCAGGGTCGTCCCCACACTGCGGCCTGAGAACGCCGCAGCGTGGATCGACCACCGTTGATTCCTCCCAACTCGTGCGACTCTCCCTCACCCTCCCTCGGGGGAGTCGCACGGCCAACCACCCAGACGCGGAAAACGGGCCGAGCCTTCCCGTCCGGCCCCTTTTCCTGCCTCATGCTTAAGCCGCCTTCCGCGCATAGGGATTCACCCGCTCGGCAACCTCCGTCAGCAGGTGATCCGCATGTCCCTCTTCTTTAATCGTCTTGTCCAGCAGCTCCATGTGGGCCGTCTCTCCAAGAATCTGAGCCCAACGGCGAACCGCCCCATACACGGCGATCTCGTAGTGTTCCACCCGCTGCCCGGCGGAAATCAGCGCCGCATCGCGAACCGCATCGTCCGCGGCGTCCTTCACCATGTCCTCCGTCTCGGTCACCAGAGCGGCCAGCACCTTGCACTTAATTGCTTTCGCTTCGCCGACCGCCTGACGGAGGATCTGCTCGATGCGCTTCGTGTGCGCCTGGGTCTCCTGCAGGTGCGACTCGAACGCCTGCTTCAGCTGCGTGTCCGTGGCTTTGTCGGCCATTTTGGGCAGAGCCTCGGCGACCTGCTGCTCGGTCGACAGCAGCATTTGCAGCTGGTTGATGTAAAGCTTGCGAAGATTGTCGAGGTTTGCGGAAAACACCTTCATAATTCGCTCCTGTGGGGGAATTGCCGCCGAATCGACGGCCGGACTTGATTGGCGTTCTTCCTTTTTAGGATGCGGAAATTCGTCGTGCTGCAAAACCCGCATCGGCGCGCGGAAGACGCGCGCGGATACGGGATTTCCGGAAACAAGGTTGAGTCAGAGCCTGATGACGCCTGACTACACCATGCGGGCGAACTTCTCGCGCCGCTTCTCCCACTCCTCGGTGGAGAAGAGCCGCGGGCCCACATCGATCAGGCGCGGAATCATGTTGAAGATCGCCACTGGGTTCCAGCGTTTTCCGTCGCGCGTGCGGAAGCCCTTCTCGTTCAGGTCGCTGGCGATGCTCGAGAAGGAAAAGTCCTGCACCAGCATTTCCATCATCTGCAGGAGCGCCTGCTGTTCGTTGGGATCGATCTCCAGCCGCTTGCAGTCTTCCGAGATGCGCAGCCCGTACGGGATGTCTTCCGGGAAGGCGCCTTCTGTTGGAGTTTCGGAGTCAGGCAGCTCGCGCCGCCACTCGAGCGAAACCAGGTGCCAACCAGCCGCCGTGCGCTGCCGAACGATCTCCTCGAGCAGGGGCTGGGTAATCATGTCACGTATCCGTTCGACGTACGCCATGCACGACCTCCTGATTGCGACTCTGGTTGAGACTAAATCAGAGAGCACGTTCCGTTCCAACCGGACGCCCGCCTCCGGCAACTCCTAAGCCTATGAAAAATCAGCTCAATCGCATGGCCTGACCAACGCCCAGACTCCGGTCAGATGTCCGCCTTCGATAAGCGGTGTCCGCGCCCGAACAATGCTTCTCCGGTTCGCCAGCCAGGCGACCCCACCCAGGCGGCCTACTGGTCTTCCACCTGCAGCGTGACGACCTGCTGGCCGCTGACCACGGCATCCATCGGCAGAGATGCCATCGGCACTGCCGATTCTCCATTCAGCGCCATGCCCTTGTTCTCCCGCAGAGGCGCCAGCGCATTGGCCATCGACATGGGAATCGCCGTCAGCGTCCGTCCATCCACGGCCGCCTGCGCCTCCGGCGCCAGCAGCGTCACGTACAGCCGATCGCTGGTGTGCACGCTGTTCAGCTGCGCGATCGTCGCCGCCACATCGAGCGGCTGCGCGTTGAATTGCGGAGGCTGCAGCAGCCGATCGAGCGTACCGCTGTCGCTGACCAGCAGCCGCACCGGGCCCTCCGGCAGATTCGACGGCAGTCTCACCGGAACGCGCACATTGCGGAGCTCGCCGTGCCAGGGAAGAATCGTCGCCTCCACCGTGATCGTGTCGCCGGCGTGAACCTCCAGACGGCTGGTGTGCGCGCTCTCAATCTCCGCAGTCAGCCGTCGCGGGATCGCCGCAACTTCCAGATCCACGCTTTCGATCGGCGTGCGCCGCGCCGCATTATCGTAGAGGCGCGTGAACCGCTCGCCCAGCGTCAGCGCCGTCTGCAGATTCGCCGGCAGCGCATCGGTCGGCGCCACCAGGCTGTCCAGCTTCACAGAAGGATACCCGCTCAGTTTCACCGACCCCTGCACGTGATACGTAGTCTGTGCCGAGTAGGTGTTCTCCTGCATCAGTCCCTGATACACCGCCACCATTACCGCCATGGGCGTGATCTGCGGCTGATCGATCACCTCGAAGTGCAGAGCCTCCATCTCCTCTTTCTGCCCCGGCGCTGCTCCTGCACGCGTTACTCGCAGGGTGACCGGGATCATACGCGCCGGTTTCCCAAATTCACCCATGATGGCCGACTCGCGATCTTCGATGATGGACCCGACCGTCTGCGTGGTGTTGATGATCTTGAAGGCCTCCAGCGGCGAGGGCAGCGTCGCCACAACATCCGCCTTGGTCATCGGCATCGAGACCGGCCCAAACTGCGTGATCGGGTGTCCGCACGCCAGCATCCGCTTCGGATCGACATAGGTGACTGTGCAGGTGGCAGCGATATCCAGATCTCCGCGCACCAGCACCGCGCTCACTGCCGATCCCGGAATCATCGGCTCCGGCTGCTTCTGGTCGCTCTCCGAACCGCCCACCCCTTCCACCGGGGTCAATCCCGCCGGAGCGTGCTCCTTCCAAAGCTTCAGCGCGTCGGCACTGAATCCGCTGAATACCAGCGGCGTGTCCATTGGCTGCATCAGCTCCCCGTCGACACCGGAATTGCTGACAGTCCCCGCGCCCGGTTCACCCGCGGCAGCACCGTCTCCCGAAGCGGCGATCTCCGTTGCCGGAGCCGCGTGCTGATCCTCCACGCCCAGCATCAACCCAATCGGCGTAATCCCACAGATCGGCTCCTTGCTGAACATGCCGATGCGGTACGACAAAGCGCCTGCGAGCCGCCCATCGATGTACACCGGGCTGCCGCTCATTCCCTCCACCACACCCGTATATTCGGGCTTTGCACCCTCCAGGCGCGCCAGGATCATATCCTGGCGCGGACCCAGCGCGTTATGCAGCACTCCGAGAATCTCCACTCCCATCGGCTCGGGTTTTGTGCCTTCAAAAACCGTGTACGCCACCCCTTGCAGGCCTTTATGAATCTCGCTGAGTGGAAAGAACTTCGTGATTGCAGGCGGACTGGGCGGCAGAGCCGCCGCGCTCACCAGCTGCGCGGGCTCGGTCTGGCTGGGGGCGGGGATCGCTGTGCACGCCACAAACGCCAGCACGGCCATCCCCCTGCGGATATCTTTCAGGCTTCTATACACGTCCATAGACTATGCTGCTCCCACGCTTGCCGCCAAGGTCCCGGCGGCATGAAGATTGTTCCAGAGGTTTTTCCATGAGGAAATCCCACCTGCGTTTACCGGCCATTACCGCCACGGCTCTGCTGCTGTTACAGACGCTTTTGCCCGCCCGCTGGTCATGGGCGCAGCAACCATCGTCACCCAGCAGCCAGCAAACCCAGCCTCAGCAGCAGCAAACGCAGCAGCCTGACCAGACCGCGCCTGAAGCAGGAGGCCCCGGCAATGACAACGGCCCCATCGCCATCCCCAAAAAGGGCGCCCCCCCGCCGCCTCCGCCGCCCGAGCCGACGGTGAAAAACCCTCCCGGTCTCAATAACTACTCGCTCCGCGTCGATGTGCCCGTGGTCGACGTCGACGTCGGCGTCATGGCCGACAAAACCCACCAGTTCATCCCGAACCTGAAAGAAGACAACTTCCGCGTCTTTGAGGATGGCGTTCCGCAGGACATCGTCGCCTTCCGCCAGGTCAAGGCGCCCATCACCGCCGTCCTGCTCGTCGAATTTGCCTCCAACAGCTGGAACTTCATCTTTGACATGTGGAATTCTGCCTACGCCTTCACCCAGCAGCTCCGTCCCGATGACTACGTCGCGGTCGTCACCTACGACATGCACACCACGATCCTGACCGATTTCACCCACAACAAGATGATGATCCAGCAGGCCGTTCAATCGCTCCAGATGCCCACCTGGAACGAAACCAACCTGTTCGACGCGCTTTACGAAACCCTCGACCGGCTCTCCCGCATCGACGGCCGCAAGTACATCATTCTTATCTCCTCGGGCCGCGATACGTTTTCGAAAATCACCCTCGACAAGTGCCTCCAGAAGATCAAGGAGACTCCCAACGTCACCATCTTTTCCATTGCCACCGGCGGCGCCGGGATCATGGGCGGCGGTGGCTTCGCCAGCGGACGCATGAACTCGATCACCATGCTTCAGGCGCAAAACCAGCTGCAGAGCTTCGCCCGGATGACCGGCGGCATGTACTTCGAGCCTCGATTCACAGCGGAACTCCCCGACGACTTCGCGGCAATCAACGAGTCCATCCGTAACCAGTACCAGATTACCTACAAGCCATCAAACATCAAGATGGACGGTACCTACCGACGGATCCGCGTCGAACTCGTCGATCAGGAAGGCCACCCGCTGCGCATGCAGGACGAAAAGAAAAAGCGTCTCAAATACGACATCATTGCCCGCGACGGCTATAAAGCCAAGCAACAAGTGGAGTAAGCCTCACTCCCGTGTTGCTCCCGCCTGTCGCACGGGTGTTTGCACCGGTGCATGGGCAGATTTGTCCCACCTAGTACAAAAGTTTCGGTACGTCGGTTATAAGTAACTCGCAAACAGGGTACTTTGCCGTTGTGCCGCCTTCCATGGAAGTGTTATAGCTTGGCTGTTGCCCGGGCGTCATACTGGATGGCGCAACGGCGCAAGGATGCTGTTCTTTTTCCGAGGAAGTGCTGTAATGCATGATTTGATTTATGCCGTAGCCTTCATTGCAATGGTCGCCACGCCCGCCATGGTCGCCGCCATCGGTGGCCGAAAAGAATACAACCCGGGTCCCGAAGCGCCATCTCTTCATCCCCCGACCGCCCTTAAGGCGCGGCATGCTGCGCCGGCCATCCGTTCGCGTGCCATTAAGAAAATTGCCTCGGCAGATCACCCCCTCGTCGTCCACGACGGGCCGACTCTGCCCATGCACAACGCGCGCGGCATGGCTAACCGCTAAGAAACATCTCTCCGCATCGCCTCGCGCCCGAACGGTCAGAGCGCGCGTAGTCGTGTCCCTGGCCAGGAGGTCTACCAGCGCCAAGCTCGCGGGCCGCCCCGCTTTGCTACTCTGACTCCTCGGGGTCCCCGACAGGCGCGCTGTTCGCTTGCCAGGGGTGATGTTCTTATGGAGCCTCTTCTGGTTGCGCTGCTGGGACCAACCGGCAGCGGCAAAACAGCGCTCTCGCTGACCCTCGCGCGCCGCTTCAGCGGTGAAATCGTCAGCTGCGACTCCGTTGCCGTTTATCGCAAGATGGAAGTGGGCACTGCCAAACCGTCATCTGAAGAGCGCCGGGAAATCCCGCATCATCTTATCGATATTCTGCCCCCGAGCCAGTTCATGACCGCCGGTGACTACTCGCGGCTCGCCCGCGAGGCTCTGGCCGCGATCGTCTCTCGCCATCGTCTGCCGATCGTCACCGGTGGAACCGGTCTCTACCTGCGCGCGCTTCTCGACGGCCTCTTCCCCGGTCCGCAGCGCTCGGAGGAGACCCGCGCTCGTCTCCACCGCAGCGCGGAACGCCACTCGCCTGGTTGGCTGCATCGTTTCCTGCGCCGCCTCGATCCCGACGCCGCCCGGCGCGTCCACTCCAACGACCAGCCTAAGCTGATCCGCGCCATCGAAGTCTGCCTTGCCGCGCGCCAGCCGCTCACCGAAGCCTGGAAGGCCGGCCGCGACCCGCTCGCCGGCTATCGCATCCTTCGCATCGGCCTCGATCCCCCACGCCAGGAGCTCTACGCCCGCATCGACACCCGCGCAGCACAGATGTTCGCGAACGGCCTCATCGACGAGACCCGCTCCCTCATCGCCAACTTCGGCGACTCGCCCCGCGCCTTCGATTCTCTCGGCTATCGCCAGGCCCGCACCGTATTGCGCGGGGAATCCACCGAGACCGACGCCATTGCCGCGACCGCCCAGGCCCACCGCAACTACGCGAAACGCCAGCTCACCTGGTTTCGTCGAGAACCCGAGGTCCGCTGGTTCAACGGCTTCGGCGACGATCCTGTCATCGCATCCCGGGCCATCGACCTTGTACAACAGAGTCGGTAATCAATGTCCTCTGCGCCAGCTCTGAACAGCTCCCGGCCCACACTGCTCGCCCGTGCGCGCCAGAAGACGACTCCGGAAGACCCGCGGCCGGCGCCATCATTCATTCCTTTCCGGTTCGGCCCTGTCCTCCTGACCCCCGTTGTTCTCCTCGTGCACGGCTACCATCCGTTTGCCGGAGACGCGGGCATCTACGTTGCCGGCGTCCGCCACATCCTCGATCCCTCCCTTTACCCCCTCAACGCTGCTTTCCCCGCAGCCTTCACGAAGCTGTCCATTTTCCCGTGGACCATGGCCGCCGTCGTTCACCTCTCCCAATTGCCGCTTTCCTGGATTCTCCTCGCGTGCCATCTGCTGTCGATTCTTCTCTTCCTCGCGGCCTGCCAGCAGCTTGCCGATCGCCTCTTCACTTCCTCATCGGCCCGTTGGTCGTCCCTGCTCCTCGCCGCCGCTTGTTTCACCCTCCCCGTCGCCGGGACCGCGCTGTTCATCATGGATCCCTACGTCACCGCGCGCTCCTTCTCCACGCCTCTGAGTCTGATGGCCGTCGCCGCCTCCATCGACCGTGCGTGGCTGCGCGCCATCCTTCTGCTCCTGCTCACTGCCCTGATCCACCCCCTTATGGCCGGCTACGCTGTGGCCTTCGTCATTCTCCAGGCGCTCATCGCTTCCGGACGCATTCGCCTGGCGGTCGGCCTCTGCACCGCAATCATCGCCGTCTGCGGCGCAGCGTTCGCATTCGCGCATCGGATGAAAATCTCACCCGCTTATCGCCAGGCCGTCTCGCTGCCCCCGCGCTCATTCCTTTTTCTCGCGCGCTGGCACTGGTATGAAGTCCTCGGCCTCGTTCTGCCGCTGCTGCTGCTCGCCCTGGCTCTTCGCAGATTCGGCCCCGCCAGCCGCGCGGGTACACTCTGCCTCGCATGCCTCCTCACCGGAACCACGAGCACCGCGACCGCAGCAGCCTTTGTCCCGCCCGTCGGCCCGTACCTGCTCGTCCCGCTCCAGCTCCTGCGCAGCTTTCTTTTGATTTATGCCCTCGGCACCGTGCTCAGCGGCGCGATTCTCGCCGCGCTGGTGGTTCGCTCGCGCATGGCCGCAATCTCCCTGGTCGTTCTGCTCTTTGCCGGGATGTTCGTCGCGCAGCGCTTCGCCTGGGCCGGCTCCCGTCACATCGAGTGGCCCGGGGCTTCGCCCGCGAATACTTACCAGCAGGCCTTTCTCTGGATCCGCGATCAAACGCCGCGTGACGCCGTCTTCGCCTTCAACCCGCGGCTGGACTACCTGTCCGAAGAAGACGAGCAGGGATTTCGCGCCATCTCCCTGCGCGATCACCTCGCCGACGACAAGGACGCCGGCATCGCCGTCGTCATCCCCGGACTCGCGGACCGCTGGGCCCTCCAGCGCAACGCCGAACTCAATGTCGATCGCATGACAGACGCGCAGCGTGGCGCCGTCCTTGCTCCGCTCGGAGCAACCTGGCTGCTGCTTCCGCCGAGCGCAGCGACAGAACTGCTGTGCCCCTGGAGCAATGCTGCTGTGAAGATATGCCGGTTGACGCGCTGAGGATACGCGTTTCCTTCTGTTGCCTGTTGCCTGTTGCCTGTTATCTGCTTTACTGCACCGTCAGCGCCACGCACACCGCGCCTGAGCAACTCGCATCGGAGGTCGTGGCATACGTAATCGCGGTGCCATTGGTGGAATACGCCGCGATCGTAATCGTGTAGCTTCCCGCGGCGGTTCCGAAGTTCGGAGAAGGCTGGTAGGTCAGATACTTATACCGCGCGTTACACGCGCTCAGGCCCAGCGTACCCGCCGCCAGCAACATCGCGAAGCCCAGCGCCCGCAGTGCTCCGAAATTCTTCCGCCGAATCGCCCCCAACCCAATCAACGCCAGTATCCCCGGAATGACGACCGCATAGATATCGCTCGACCGCCCCATTCGCGCCGATCCATTCGCGCCCACGCCCGAAACCGCCGTCGTCGTGATCTGCATGGCGCTGATGCTCGAACCGTTCGCCGGCGGCGTTATCACGACCGGACTGAAATCGCAGGTGGATGCGCCAGGCAACCCGGAACAGGACAGGTTCACCTGGTCGGTAAAGCCGTTTTGCGAAGTGACCGTCAGATTCACAGTTCCGAACTGGCCGGGCGTGAGCGACAGCGACGAGGGGCTGGCTGTGACGGTGAATCCCGGCAGGCTGCTGGCGTCCGCGGAAACCGTTGTACTGGCCGCCGACCCCGCGAAAGCCGCGTCGCCGTGGTAGACAGCAGTGACCGCCCTCGCCCACTGCGGCGGATTTGTCAGGTTCAGCGTCGCTGCCCCGTCCTTCACCCAGACCGAGCCCAGCGAGCCCTTCACCGTCTCAAAACTCACCGAGCCTTCGGAGACCGGCACACCCTCGACATTGGCCACCCTGGCCGTGAACGAAACTACGCCGCCACTGTTTTGCGCTGAGACCTGGATGCGTGTAGCAACCTGCGCATGAACGGCTCCCGCCGCTACAAAAAGGCAAGTCAGGAGCCCGGTGGGAACTGCCAGAGGGACGATGTGCTTCCGGAACAACGAAGTCATTCGTGAGGAACTCTCTTGGGTGAAACATCTGCGCCGGCCATCGCTCCATCCCGCCCCGCACCGCGTCCGCTGGATAGAATCTCTGCTCCTGCGCTGGAAAACCCATTGTATCTGACCCGCCGCGGCCCCGGCACGTGAGCATTTCGGGCGCTCCCTGCGATCTGGAGTTACGATCTTTAGTTGCGCATTCGCAATCCCGAGGTCCTCATGGCCACTTCGCTCTCCGAGCGCCCGCAGCTCCAGTACCTGACCGCCCAGATCGACGAACTCAGGCAAAAAGGCACCCATTTCCGCCTTCGCGTGCTCGACGATGTGCAGGCGCCGGTCTGCACCTACGACGGCCGCCGCGTCATCAATCTCGCCTCCAACAACTACCTCGGCCTTTGCAACCACCCGAAGTTGCGCGAGGCCGCTATCCAGGCCATCCGCGACTTTGGCGTCGGCTCGGGCGCCGTCCGCACCATCGCCGGCACCATGAAAATCCACATGGTGCTCGAAGAGAAGATCGCCCGCTTCAAGAACGTCGAGGCCTGCGTTGTCTTCCAGAGCGGATTCACCGCCAACGCCGGCACCGTCTCCGCAATCCTCGGCAAAGAAGACTTCATCGTCTCCGACGAGCTCAACCACGCCTCCATCATCGACGGCGCACGCCTCTCGCACGCGAGGATCAAAGTCTTCCGCCACAAAGATGTCGCCCACGCCGAGGAACTGCTCCGCGAAATCGAGCATGAGCCCGGCCGCAAGCTCCTCATTACCGACGGCGTCTTTTCCATGGACGGCGACATCGGCCCAGTGGACAAACTCGCCGATCTCGCCGAAAAATACGGCGCCATCATGATGGTCGACGATGCCCACGCCTCAGGCGTCCTGGGCCGCAACGGCCGCGGCTCCATCGATCATTTCCACTGCCACGGCCGCGTCGACATCCAGGTCGGCACGCTTTCCAAAGCCATCGGCGCCATGGGCGGCTACGTCTGCGGTTCGCGCGATCTCATCGACTTCCTCTACCACCGCGCGCGCCCTTTCCTCTTTTCCACCTCGCACCCACCATCCATCACGGCCACCTGCATCGCCGCCTTCGATCTTCTCGAACAGGAACCCGAGCGCATCGAACGCCTCTGGGAGAACACCCGCTACTTCAAGTCCGAACTCGGCCGCCTCGGCTTCAACATCGGCGGCGTCAACACCCCGGCGAGCGAAACGCCCATCACGCCCGTCATCATCGGCGACGGCCGCCAGACCATGGACTTCTCTCGAGCGCTCTTCGACGCGGGGGTATTGGGAACCGGCATCGCCTTCCCTACCGTTCCCGAAGGCAAAGCCCGCATCCGCACCATCATGACCAGCGAGCACACCCGCGAACAGCTCGATCAGGCGCTCGAAATCCTGGAGAAAACCGCGAAAAAGCTGGGGATTCTGAGCTGACGCATCTTCGCGAACAAAACTGATCGCTGCGCTCCTACCAGTCGCACAGGCTGCTAAAGATGATCAGCGCCAGCCCGAGCATCGTCGCGTGGTGATGGCCCGTAATCGCTCCGCCGCAAACCAGCAGCACTACGCCGAGCGCGAACAAAAAGCCCGACCCTGAGCAGCGTTGCTCGATCCATGGCTGCATCGGCGGGGTGGGAACCGTGTTGGGGATTGGGTTTTCCATAACGCCTCCTGACTGCATCAGCATCGCCCCTGCGCCCGGCCCTTCGGCAGTGCGCTTCGTCAGGAATCGCATGTGACAAATGTCAGACACGCCAATGTTCCGCGCGACAGCAAGGGGCGGTTTTACGTCGCGTCTCGCACCCGCCCGAAAACGCCTCGTTATACTTGAGAAAGAGGGCTGTCCTCCTGCATCTCGACCGCATTCTCGCCGAAACCCGCGCCGAAGTGGCCCGCCGCCGCGAGCGGGTTCCTGCCCCTGAGCTGGAAAAACTCGCCGCGCAACATACTCCCCGCGGATTCGCCCGCGCCCTTCGCGAAGCCGCCGCAAAGGGTCCCGCGATCATCGCAGAGCTGAAAAAAGCCTCGCCCTCCAGAGGACTCATCCGCCCCGACTTCGAACCTGCCCCGCTTGCACGCGAACTCGAATCCGCCGGTGCGGCCGCGCTTTCCGTCCTCACCGACGAGCCATTTTTCCAGGGCGGTCTCGCCAACCTCGAGGCCGCATCCGCCGCAACCAAAATCCCCTGCCTCCGCAAGGACTTCATCGTCGACGAGTACCAGCTCGTCGAGTCCCGAGCCCATGGCGCCGATGCCATTCTCCTCATCGCCGCCGCACTCCACTACGGGTTCCTCTCTTATTTCACGCTCATCGCTCAAAAGCGCTACGGCCTCGATGTCCTCGTCGAGGTGCACACGGCTGAAGAGCTGGACCTCGTCCGCGACATCGGCTGCGACGCTTACGGCGTGAACAACCGCGACCTGAATACCTTTGAAGTCAGCCTCGCAACTTCACTGCGCCTCGCTGACCATCTGCCCCCCAACACCGTTCACGTCGCCGAAAGCGGCATCCACACCGGGGCCGACATCCAGTCCCTGCGCAACGCCGGCTTCCACGCCTTCCTCATCGGCGAATCGCTCATGCGCCAGCCAAAACCTGGGGTGGCCCTGGAAGAATTGCTGCGATCCGTCCACGCGGCGCCTGAACCTCTCGCCCACCAAACCTGACGACGCCCATGTGGATCAAGATTTGCGGCAACACCAACGCGCAAGACCCGCAGCTGGCCGCGTCCGCCGGAGCCGACGCCGTGGGCTTCGTCTTCGCACCCAGCCCGCGCCAGGTTACGCCGGAACAGGTCGCCGCCATTGCGCCCCAGTTGCCCGACGACCTTACCCGCGTCGGTGTCTTTCAAACGCGCGATTTCGACGAGATTGCCTCCACTGTCCGCATGGCAGGCCTCCACGGAATCCAACTGCATGGTGGCCTCGACCTGTCTCTCATCGATAAACTGCGCGCCGAATTCAGCTGGCGCCAGTTCCTCATCCAGGCCGTCTCCTGGCAGGTCGACGACGACCCTATGGAATCCGAACAGCGATTCCTGAACGATCTCGGTGCCGTCGTCCGTCACGGGGTCGCCGACGCCCTCCTGATCGACGCAAAGACCACAACGGCTTCAGGAGGTACGGGCAAAACCGTTGACTGGAAGCATGCCAGGGAAGTTCTCGACAGCCATCCCACGCCGGTTCACATCATCATTGCCGGCGGTCTTCATCCCGGCAACGTTCGCGAGGCCATCGTGACCCTGCGTCCCTGGGGCGTCGACGTTTCCAGCGGCGTCGAATCGCAACCGGGAAAGAAAGGCCCCGAAATCCTTGAGGACTTCATCCGCGCTGCCCGCTTTGCCTTTCTCGAAATCGAGCCAGGGCCCATGCTCCCCGTTGAAGCACCTCCGGTGTAAGGTGGAATCATGGCAGCAGCCACCGCAAATCGGATCGCCGGACGCTTCGGCCCCTACGGCGGCCGCTACGTTCCAGAAACCCTCGTCGCCGCGCTCGACGAACTGGAGCATGCATACGCCGAAGCTCAGGCCGATCCCGATTTTCATCTGAAGCTCGATTCGCTCCTCCGCGATTACGCCGGCCGCCCCACGCCGCTCTACTTCGCCTCCCGCCTCACCGAATCTCTCGGTGGCGCGAAGATTTACCTCAAGCGCGAAGACCTGCTCCACACCGGCGCGCACAAAATCAACAACTGCCTCGGCCAGGCGCTGCTCGCCGTGCGCATGGGCAAGAAGCGCATCATCGCGGAAACCGGCGCAGGCCAGCACGGGGTCGCCACCGCCACCGTCTGCGCGCTCTTCGGGCTCGACTGCGTCGTCTACATGGGCGAAGAGGACATGCGCCGCCAGGAGCTCAATGTCTACCGCATGCGCATGCTCGGCGCTGAAGTCCGTCCCGTCTCCTCCGGCTCGCGCACCCTCAAAGACGCCATCAATGAAGCCATGCGCGACTGGGTCACCAACGTCCGCACCACCCACTACCTGCTCGGCAGCGTTCTCGGCGCACATCCCTACCCCACCATGGTCCGCGACTTTCACCGCGTCATCGGCCGCGAAGCCCGCCAGCAGATTCTCGAGAAAGAAAATCGCCTCCCCACCGCCATCATTGCCTGCGTCGGAGGCGGCTCCAACGCCATCGGCGCCTTCTACGAATTCATCCCCGACAAAGAGGTCCGCCTCATCGGCGTCGAAGCCGGCGGGCGTGGCTCCGCACTCGGCGAACACGCCGCGCGCTTCAGTGGAGGATCCCCGGGGGTTCTACAGGGCACGTATTCCTACGTTCTGCAGGATGAGAATGGCCAGATCGCGCTCACGCATTCCGTCTCGGCAGGACTTGACTACGCCTCCATCGGCCCCGAGCATGCCGCCCTGCACGATTCCGTGCGCGCCGAATACACCTCGGCCACGGACGCCCAGGCGCTCGATGCCACGCTCCGCCTCGCCCGCACCGAAGGCATTATTCCCGCGCTCGAAAGCGCGCATGCTGTCGCTGAATGTATTCGCATCGCTCCCACACTCAACCCACGCGACATTCTGCTCGTCAACATTTCCGGTCGCGGCGACAAAGACATGGGCATCCTGGCCCGCGAACTCAGCCTATCCGGAGCGTAGCCGACGATGCCCATTCGTTTTGCCAGCAAGCCCGGCCTCCCACCCCACCGCACCAAAAGCGGGTGCGCCGGGGGCCCCGGCCTCGTCGCCTACATCACCGTCGGCGATCCCGACCTCGCGACCACCCACAACATCGCCCGCGCCGCCATTGACGCCGGCGCGGATGTTCTGGAACTTGGCGTCCCCTTCAGCGATCCGCTCGCCGATGGTCCCGTCATCCAGCGCGCCAGCGAACGCGCCCTGCGCAATGGAACCCGTCTCCATGACGTGCTCGCCCTGGCCGCCGGGCTCCGCATCGAGCGGCCTGGCGCCGGCCTGATCATCTTCACTTACTACAATCCTGTTCTTCGCTTCGGGCTGGAGAATTTCTGCGCCGCCGCGGAACAAGCCGGCGTCGATGGTGTGCTGGTCACCGACATGATTGTCGAAGAGGCGGCCGAGTATCTGGACGCGCTTCACCGCCATCGCCTCGCGCCCATCTTTCTCGCAGCGCCCACCAGTCCCGACGCGCGCCTCGAACGCATCGCCGCCGTCTCCCAGGGCTTCGTCTACGCCATCTCGCGCACCGGCATTACGGGCGCTCAAGAATCCCTCACCGCCGACGCCGAGCAGCTCGTCCGTCGCCTGCGCCGCTTCACAAACCTGCCCATCGCCGTCGGCTTCGGCATCTCCAGCCCCGAGCACTTCGCTGCCGTCGGTGAATTTGCCGACGCCGCCGTGGTCGGCAGTGCGCTGGTCGCCACCATCGAGCAGGCCGGACCCAAAGATGCGCCCAGTTCCGTCGCTCGATTTATTCAGGGCCTGCGCGGCGGCATCCGGGAGCCCGCCGTGCCGGCCCGCTGATCTTCCCGTATACGATAGCTTTTTGCGGATTTCTCCACACTCGTCGCGTGTTAAACGCCCTGACGAATGAGAAAGCCTATGGATATCAAAACTTTCCGACGCGAAATTGATGAACTCGACCGGCAAATCGTTGCGCTCATCAGCCGGCGTGCCGCCGCCGCGCAGGAAATCGGCCGCCTGAAGCGCGAAACCGATCTGCCCGTTTACGAACCGGACCGCGAGCGTGTCATTTTCGAAAACGTACGCACGCACAATCCGGGCCCGTTGCCCGACATCGAGCTTGTGCACATTTACGAGCGCATCGTCGACGTCATGCGAGCGCTGCAGCGGAACGAGCTGGCCTCCCGTCCCAACCCGCCCGCTTCCGGCGCACCGCAAAGCCCCACAGGAAAAAGCAAATGATCGTTGCAATGCAGGATCGCGCGACGGAAGAAGAGATCCAGGCGGTCGTCGAGCGCATGATGGAAATCGGCTTCAACGTCCACCGCACCACCGGCACGGTGCAGACCATCCTCGCCGGTGTGGGAACGCCCGGCGCTTTCGACCACAAGGAATTCGAAGTCCTCGCCGGCGTCGCCGAAGTTATCCGCATCTCCTCGCCTTACAAGCTCGCTGGACGCAGCTTTCGTCCCGAAGGCACCGTTGTGCGCTTTCCCAACGGCGTCAGAGTGGGCGGCGACGAGGTCATCGTCATGGCCGGTCCCTGCTCGGTCGAGAGCCGCGAGCAAATCTTCGCCTGCGCCGGGCTGGTCAAAGCGGCCGGCGCAAAGTTCCTCCGCGGTGGCGCATTCAAACCTCGCAGCTCGCCTTACTCGTTCCAAGGCCTCGGCCTCGACGCGCTCAGGCTTCTGCGTGAAGCAGGCGACGCGCATGGCCTGCTCATCGTCAGCGAGGTCATGGAAATCTCGCAGATCGAGCAGATGATGCCCTTCGTCGATCTCTTTCAGGTGGGCGCCCGCAATATGCAGAACTTCAACCTGCTCCGCGAACTTGGCGACGTCCGCCGCCCCGTGCTGCTCAAGCGCGGCATCGCCGCTACCATCGAAGAGCTGCTGCTCTCCGCCGAATATCTGCTCGCCGGCGGCAACTACGACGTCATCCTCTGCGAACGCGGCATTCGCACCTTTGAAACCTACACGCGCAACACCATGGACATTTCCGCCATCCCTGTCGTGAAAAAGCTGTCGCACCTGCCCATCGTCGGCGACCCCTCCCACGGCACCGGCCGCCGCGACAAGGTTCCCGCCATGGCGCGCGCTACTATCGCAGCAGGTGGCGACGGCCTGCTGATTGAAGTCCACCCCAATCCCGACAAAGCGCTCTCTGACGGCGCGCAGTCCCTCTTCCCCGAGCAGTTCGCCGAGCTTATGGATGCGCTGCGCATCATCGCGCCCGCCGTGGGGCGGACCCTCCAGCCGTCATGACTATCGAGCGCATTGCGATTCTCGGCACCGGCCTCATCGGAGCCTCCGTCGGCCTCGCCCTGCGCGCCCACGGCTTCGCCGGCTCCATCGCCGGATGGGATCCCGACTCCGAGCAACTCCACGCCGCTCTCCGCCGCGAAGCCATCACGGTCCTCGCCGACGATCCACTCACCGCCGCCGCCGACAGCGACCTCATCCTTCTCGCCGGCCCCGTCTTCACCATCCTCGAGTGGCTCGATCGCCTCGCCCCGCTTCTGCGTGAAGATCAGCTCGTCACCGACGTCGGCAGCGTCAAAGGCGCAATTTGTGCCCGTTCCCGCGACAAATACAACGCACCCGGCCAGCCCGGGCTTCTCCCGGGACATCCCATGGCCGGTAAGGAAATCAGCGGCGCGGAGAACGCCGACGCCGCGCTCTTCGACGGCGCGGTCTGGCTCTTCGCCGAGTGCTGGCAAACTCCGATGAACCTGGCAGCCCACGCCCTCGCCGATGAATGGCGTTCCTGGGTCGCGAAATTCGGCTCGCGCATCCTCTCCATCGACCCCGAACGTCACGATGTCCTTTGCGCGTGGATCAGCCATCTGCCGCAGTTCGTCTCCACGGCCATGTGCGCGCTCCTCGAGGACGAATTCGCCGCCCATGCCGATCTGCTGCCCATCGGTGGCCGCGCTCTCCGTGAGATGACACGCCTTGGCGCCAGTCCCTTCTCCATGTGGCGCGACATTGCCCACACCAACTCCGAAGCCATCGCCCGCGCTCTTGAGGCTCTGGAGCAACGCCTCGCTCACATTCGCGAAAACCTCAAAACACCCGAGCTCCGTAACGAATTCGACCGCGCGAATCGCTTCCGCCTTCGCGATCCGGGGAAATCCTGAGCCCGCCCGGCGCCGGACGTCCCGCTCCTGAACTGGCTGCGATGGCCAACTCGTAACAACGCATGTACACTTGCCATTCGCAAATTTTTCCGAGCCGGAGGGTCTGTGCCGCGCCATCTGCTGGTGTTACTCGCGCTGTTCGTCCTTCCCGTTGTCGCCCACGCCTCGCCGTTGCTCCTGCTCCATCCCACCCTCAGCAAAGATCAAATCGCCTTTCGCCACGCCGACGACATCTGGGTCGTCGCGCGCACCGGGGGCGAAGCGATTCGCCTCACCTCCAGCGCTTCCGTCGTCGCCGGCCCCTTCTTTTCGCCCGACGGCCAAACACTCGCATACTCCGCGCGCGTCCACGGCAACGTCGATGTCTATACCGTTTCCGTAAACGGCGGCATTCCACATCGCCTCACATATCATCCCGACCCCGACACCGTCGTGGGCTGGTCTCCCGACGGCAAAGACATCCTCTTCCTCAGCGGCCGCGCTGCCTGGAACGACTTCTCCCAGCTCTTCCGCATCCACGCCGACGGCTCCGGCCTGCCCGTTCTCTATCCCCTCCCTTCCGTCGACAACGGTTCGCTCTCGCCCGATGCCAAACAGATTGCCTACTCGCCGTTCAATCAGTGGGAACCGGCGTGGAAGCGCTATCACGGCGGTCAGACCCAGCCCGTCTGGATCGTCGACCTCGCGACCCTCGACCTCACCAAGGTCCCCCGCGATAATTCCAACGACTCCAACCCCCTCTGGGTCGGCGACAAAGTCTACTTCCTCTCCGATCGCAACGGCCCCGTCACTCTTTTCAGCTACGACACCAAATCGAAACAGGTCGAGCAGGTCGTCGAGAACAAGAGCTTCGATCTCAAATCCGCCAGCGCCGGTCCAGGCGGCGTCGTCTATGAGCAGTTCGGCAGTATCCATCTCTACGACACCGCCGCCCACACCCAGCATCCCGTCGACATCACCCTCCACGGCGACCTGCCTGCGCTCGAGCCTTCCCTCGCCGTCATCGATCCGCACACCATCCTCAGCGCGGCCATCTCGCCCACCGGCGCGCGCGCCGTCTTCGAGGCCCACGGCGACATCTTCACAGTTCCAGCCGAGAAGGGCGATGCACGCAACCTTACGAACACCTCCAACGCCGCCGAGCGCGATCCGGCATGGTCCACCGACGGCAAATCCATTGCTTACTTCAGCGATGCCTCCGGCGAATATCAGCTCTACATTCGCGACCAGAATGGGATTGCCCCGCCGAAGGTCATCGACCTCGGTCCCGACCCCTCCTTTTTCTACGCTCCGCACTGGTCGCCCGACTCGAAGCGCATTCTCTATTCCGACAAGAGACTCCATCTCTGGTACCTGGACGTCGACAACCCCCATCCCGTTCTGGTCGACACGGAAGACTACGAAGGCTTCGAGTTCGCCGGCAGCGCCACCTGGTCCCCCGACGGCAAATGGATTGCCTACCTCAA
>JASHPM010000310.1 GCA_030038115.1 Acidobacteriaceae bacterium
ATCACGTCCAGAACCACCGCGTCGAAAACCTGGCGCCGCAGGCATTCCAGCCCGGCCTCGCCATCGCTTTCAATACTGACCTCGTGACCTTCGGCCTGGAGGTTGAAGAGCAGCCCCTGCGCGAGGTTGCTTTCATCTTCGACGATCAAAATGCGCGCCATGTTTCACTCGTGGGATGGAAGAGGAGTCAAAATGCGTGGAAGCTGCATGCTAACGGTTGCACCACGGCCTTCGCCATCGCTTTGGGCAGTAACGTCGCCACCGTGCTGGCGGGCGATGGTGCGGACCAGGTAGAGTCCCAGCCCCGTGCCTTTGGTGCGCAGCACGGCGCGACTGGGAACACGATAGAACCGCCGGAAGATGCGCTTGAGATCCGCAGCGGGAATGCCGATGCCGCGGTCGGTGACACTGACGCGAACCCACGCATCGTGTTCCACACTGAGCGCAACGCGCACCTCGGCGCCATTGGGCGAATACTTCACGGCGTTACCGAGAACGTTGAGCAGCGCCGTCTGCAGCTCATCGGGATCGCCGCGCACCATCATGGGCAGGAGGGTTTCGTCGATGGTCAGGGTGATTGCTTTGCTCTCAAGGTGGTGACGGATGAGGGTGGTGTGGATGCATTCCTGGACGAGCGCGCGCATATCCACGGGCAGGCGCACGCTGGAGCGGGCACGCTGGCCCACTTCGCCGGCTTTCAGCACCTGCTCGATGGTGGCGAGGAGGCGGTCGCTGTCGGAGAGCATACGGGTGTAAAACTCACTGCGCTGGGCCTCGTCGAGCTGACGGCGCTGGAGTGTCTCGATGTAGAGGTGGATCGAGGCAATGGGGGTCTTCAGCTCGTGGGTGACGGCGCTCAGGAAGGCGTCGTGGCGTTCATTGCGGCGGACTTCACGGACCAGGAAGATGGTGTTGAGGGCGACGCCGACAATGAGCAGGGCGAAAAAGGGGATCCCCAGCGCCATGGGGACGATGCGACGCCAGTTGAGCACGATCCAGCTAACGTTGAGGGTGACGGCGACACCGATGAGGCACACGCCCAGCAGCGTGAACAGCACCATGTTCCGTCTTCGTCCGCTCAGGCGCATGACACGGCCGACTTTCGCCGCCAGCGGAGCCACTCCGGCGCGAGGATGAGGAGGGTTCCCGCCACCCAGAGGTAGTAGCCCACCAGCGGCGATAAGGGCGCCGAGGAATGCGCTCGCTCATCGAGAAAGAAAATCCCGGAGGCCGCGAGGCACAAAAGCGTCGCTGCTGCCGGGAACAATCGTAATTTCGTGAGCCTCTTCCACAAGGAAGCGAGCAGGTAGAGGAGGACCAGAGGGTTGACCCAACCGCTGAGGACGGCGAGCAATTCGTTGAAGCGATCGCCGGGATTCGAGTGGACCAGGAATTGAGGCGTCGAGGTGAGGGCAACCGCTGCACAGATGTAGCCTGGCAGGGACGATCCGGGTCCCAAGCCGCAGGAGGGCAGGAAGAACGCCGCAATAAAAATGCAAACGCCGGACAGCTGGCAGATCAGGACTGGGTTGCGAGGATCGCTCATACCCGACATGTAAGAGAATCCTACGACTGTTTTGCCCAGGAGGCGCGGGTTTGTCGGAGTGGGCTGCAACGCAAAACGCCCGCCACGGATGAACCGCGCGGGCGCCTCTATTCTCGCAGTTGTGGCGGGGGCTAAGCTACTCCCGCGGGCCGCGGATTGTGGGGGTCGTACTGCGCGATCCTGACCTCGCGCGCGAGGCCCAGCTTTTTGAGCAGCCAGATCCCGTAGAAGTTGACGTCGAGCTCGTACCACTTGAGCCCGTGGCGCGCGGAAACCGGGTGCGCATGATGATTGTTGTGCCAGCCTTCGCCGCCGGTGAGCAGCGCAACCCACCAGCTGTTGCGCGAGTCGTCGCGCGTCTGGAAGCGGCGCGATCCCCACATATGCGTTGCGGAGTTGACCAACCATGTGGCGTGCAGGCCGAGGGTGGTGCGCAGGAAGATGCCCCACATCACGCCCGGCCAGCCGGCGACCGCGAGGCAGACCAGTCCCGCCACGACAAGGGGGACATAGTGGTATTTGCTGAGCCAGACGTAGAAACGGTCGCGGGTAAGGTCGGGAACGTAGCGAGCCAGGGCTTCGGTCTCGGCATTCAGCGAATCGCCGCTCATGATCCAGCCGGCATGGGCCCACCATCCACCCTCATGCGGCGTATGCGGATCGCCGTCGTGGTCGGAAAGCTGATGATGCACACGATGCAGCGAGACCCAAAATATCGGGCCGCCCTCGAGAGCCAGCGTGGCGCAGACGGCCATCGCGTACTCGAGCCACTTTGGAACCCGATAGCCCCGGTGCGTGAGCAGCCGGTGATAGCACATGCCGATACCGACGTTGCAGGCCAGAAACCAGAGCACCACCGCGCAGGCCAGCGCCTTCCACGAGAACATGAACAGCGCCGCCACGGCGCCGATGTGAAAGACAGCCATGAAGACGACGGTGATCCAGCTGAGCTTGCCACCCTGGGCTCTGCGGCCCAGTTGCGGCATCGCCGGACGGGGATTTTTGAAGGGAACGGAAGCGACCGGGTTTGTGACACTCTCGGAAGAAACAGCGGGCTGTTCGAGCACCTGAGGGGACATAGATACTTCGTTTCTGTAGGATTTGGGGTGGTGCGTGGCGCAAATTTCGGTGTTTCTTCAAACCTATCAGCGAGCGCAGCGACCCCGATGTAACAGTTTTGTAAGGCGGTTACTATGGAAACCGGGCGAGCTAACAGGAACAAGCAGGATTGCTGAGATTGTGTGCGAGTGCGCATCTCATCCTGCGTTGCGTTTACGTTTTCTTAACCATCCCTGGAGACGATAGAACGCCATGATTTCTCAGAAGCTTCGCTCCGTTTGCGTTGCGCTCCTCACGATGGCGGCAGCGGTTTGCGCCGCTCAAACCGTGCATCTGCCCAGCAGCAAGGAAATCATCGGACCGGTGCCTGGCTCGCCGCAGCCGCTGAACAGCCTGCCGATGGCGGCGGCGTGGTCGCCGGATCACCGCTATCTGGCGCTGGTGAATGCCGGGTTTGGGACGGTGGAATCGAACTACGAGCAGTCGGTGGCGATCCTCGACACGGCGACGGGCAAGCTGACCGATTATCCGGAACCGCGGACCGAGATTCTGGCGCCGCAGACGTACTATTCCGGGATTGCCTTCTCAGCGGACGG
>JASHPM010000311.1 GCA_030038115.1 Acidobacteriaceae bacterium
AAGGTTTGAAATGCGCTGAACGACAGCGTGTCCTCAGCGTTGTCGAAGAGAAACCCATATTGGCCTGCACGGGTCCATCGGTAGAGCCGGTCTTTCAGTTCGCCGATGATGTTGGCGAGATTCGATAGAGTGCGCTGCTCGGCTTCCAGCATGTAAATTCGCTCGATGGCATCCCACAATCGGATCTCTTCCCTGAAGTCGAGCCGGTATCGCCGTTCGTTGCCCTCAATGAGCACGCGTAGGAAGCTGAAGAGGAATTGCTGGTTCTCTTTGCTCGGTGACAAGGAAAACGGATTGACGGTGAAGTCGCGCGCTTCGCGGCCGACATTGAGATAGGAACCGCCGAAGATGGTAGTCAGCGACTCGAAGCTGCCGCCGATGTCGAAGATGAAGGTCAGCGGCTCATATTTTTGGGCATTCTGCAGGATGAAGTTGGAAAAATACGATTTCCCGGATCCGGTTTGGCCGAGGATGAGAGTGTGCGCCACCTCGCCGTTATGCAGGTTCAGAAAGTACGGCGTGGAGTTGTCGGTCTCGAGCACCGCAAGGTATTCGGATCCCAGGTACGAGTTGACCTTCTCGCCGGGCAGGATCGTAAACAGGAACGACAGGTCGGCGTAATTCGTGTTCAGCAGCAGCATCCTGCGGAGATTGAAGGCGTATCCGCCCGGCACAGTGGCGAAGTAAGCGTTGAGCTGGTTGTAGGTCTCGACGAAGAGGCTGCCGTCGGCATTGGTGAAGGCGCCGGCGAACTCGCCCACCAGTTGGTCGAGGGCCTGCCGGTCTTTGCCGTGGAGCACGATGGCCAGTGAGAACTCCCCAAGCAACTGCCCGTCGCCCAAAGCCCGCAGGCAGTCTCCCAGGTTCTCGATGTCGGCCTGCTTCGATTCGTCTACCAGCACATCGCGCGGGTTCGTCTTCGCGGGGTCGTTGCCAAGCTGCGACACGAAGCCGGTCTTCGAGACGTTGAAGTGCCTGCGGCGCTTGTTGACCTCCTTGCGCGCTTTTTCCGTAGTGAGCGGCGCCCACTCGGTGACGGCGCAGAAGTTCGCAGGAACCTTCAGGAGCGCGTCCAGCACCAGCGGCCGGGTCTCGCCGATGGCCTCCTTCATGGTCAGGATCCTGACGAAGTGGTCGCCCACACGGAGGTGATCGCGCTCGGCTTCGATGTCGGAGTTGACCACCTGGTAATCGAGAAACTGGGTGTCTTTCGGTCCGCCAGAAATGCGCCAGTCGTCGTAGTTGAGCAGCCGCCGGAAAAAGCGGAACTGCCCGCGCTGGTTCAAAACGTCGATATGCACGAAGTCGGCGAGCTGCCGCACGAACACCTGCGTGCATTGTTCGAGGCGCGCCAGGTCACGCTCGATCTGGCTGCGCAGGAGCGTCTTCGTGGCGTTGTTGGTGAACTGCGTCTTCAGTTCGTTCACGGCGCCGGCCGGGTCACGGAAAAGCTGAGCCAGAGCTGCGCCGATGCCCGACTTTGACCGTGAGCCTTCTAGGAGAACGCAATAATAGATTTCGATCTCGTAGAGCCGGTCTGCTTTCTCTTCAAAGAACCGACGCCTGTAGTTCACCGACTCCTGTACAAGGGGATTCTGGTAGTCGGCGAACGGGATCTCCGGCCGGTTCGATTTGAAGAGGTACTGGTAGACGTGGAAGCCGGGCCCGAATACCTTAAGAGCGGCCTCAAGCCGTTTGACCGTGTATTCCTGCTCGGCGTGGTCGAGGCTCTCGTAGTCGACGCCGGCGACGTTCAGCACCATGCCCAGGTCGCCGCTCTTGGTGAGAAAGGCGGTCTCGTTCCAAAACCCGTACAAGTTGATGTGGTCGCAGAGTGCGGCTGCTTCCTTCCACGGCTTGATGACCTTGTCGACGCGGAGCATCACATGACCTCGACCTGTGGAATGTTTCGTTTCGCCGCGTCGTACCGGCTCTTGTACCGTTCCGATCGGGCAAGGATGCGGAGGAATGCCGGATCGCTGTTCGTCACCCAATGGCCGAAGGCGAATCCGCCGATGAACACGGCCACTCCCGCGAGCAGACTGTTGAAGAGGTTGAAAGCGGCAACCGCACCAACGCAGACGAAGTAGAACAGGGTGCGTTCAACCCCCAGATACGTCAGGGGCTTGTGCAGGCTCTTGTAGACCCGGTTGGTGCGGTGTTTCGGTTGAGTATGGGTCTGCATAAGCGCCTCTTGTCGATGGTCAGGATCAGGGTGATCGGCCGCGGAAAACGGCGGTTTATACGCCCCAGAGCCAGCTGAGAACGTTCACGGCAAGGACAGCGATGCCTGTCCCTGCGGCAACGCCGGCAAGGGCCTTCTTTGCGCCTGGCTCACCGTGTGCGAAACCGTAGCCGCCGATTACGATCGCGATCAGCGATGCGACCTTGGCAATCGTCCCGGTGAAAAGTGTCTGTAGCGCGGTGAAGCCGGTGTCGAAGGGCGAACCGCTCGACTGGGCATTGACTGCAACGGGCAGGAGCAGAATGGCAAACGTGAAGAGAGAGCGGACATCCACGCGAACAGGGATGATGGAGACTCGGATGAAACGACGAATCAGGATCACTTTGCACCTCCGCTGGCGGCGAAAGCCATCAGCCATGGCGCAAACGTAATGTCGGGGAGCGGACGAGTCCAATCACTTTTGATCGGGCTGTTATTCCCGCGGGTTATAACGAGCAATCCAGCCTCTATTTCAAATGGAATTCAGGTCGCAACATCGGGCTTCGGTGGGGCGGCCGAAACCGGACGAAAACACGGCGGGGGCTATGCGGTCTTGCCGAGAATTCGGCGCCAGCTCTTCACAAATTGCCGGTCACGCAGAATGCAGCTGAGGGCAATTTGGTCCCACTGTCCCCCGGCTCGTTCCGGATAATATGTGGCGACTCCCCGGTGATGATGCGGGGCATTCTTCCAGAGATCTGTGCCTCGCCAGAATTCCTCGAATGGAATGTTCGGCTCAAAATGAGGTGTTCCCATGTGCAGGGAATATTGACTTGCATCGTCGTCCGGTTCTAGGACCGGCAGGACAATGTCCACTGCGAGAAACTCATTTCGTGCCAAATCGTAGAGTTCGCGGTTTTCCAAGACACTCGTGAGATCCAGAATCGTGACTGCCAGGTAGCTTTCCCTTCTGGGCTTGAGAACGATTGACTCAAAAGGCGAGCCGAGCAGGTAGGCGACCTCTTCCGTCGGCGCCGCGTAGGGGGAGGCCAACCCGAAATTCCCCTCATCGTAGTAGTCGGCGACCCATTTGACCGTTGAACGGATAAACGATGCTATGGTCTCATTCATCCCAAACAGTGCGAGCAACAAAACAGGCGCAACGATCGATATCGCCCACCGGTCTGAGACGGGATGGGCGACACCAATATTGAACTGGATGAACTGCGCGACGTATTGTCCGATCTCCTTTGCTAGTTCCTTTTCAGTCACAGATTGGGATGCCTGTAAGCCGAACATACCCAGGATTTCGATGACCGTGAGGCATCGAACCGGATATGTGGCAAAAGCCGCTGGCGTGGGATCTCCCATTATCAGCTCGTCTTGATTGAGAAATCGTCCCCGGCAGTCCTGCCAGAGCAGGCTGGCATAATAGCGGAATTGTTCCCTTGCGGTTCCGAGCGCAGCGTTCGCGGACTCCGGGACCGGCGACTGTCCATGTACTATCGCAAGAGTGGAGCGAAGCAGCATCAATGATGTTTGGCAGGCGAGATCGATGCGGCTCTGGCGCCTGCAATGGCTAGCAATGACAGCAGCCTCAATGCAGTCACGAAGATTTAAGGAGCTCCATCCAGTACGAATCCATGTTCGGGAGTAGCCCTCCAACGCCCGAAAATTCAAGTGCTCTCCTTGAGAGCCAAGGATTTGGAGCATGCCAAGGGGAGACCCACTGAGGCATATGGGATTCACGCCTATCATTTGGATAAGGGTGTCTCGATCCCATGTTTCGAATTGAGTTTCCTTGAGTGATTCGAGATGTTCGCGATACTGCTGGGCCGCCAGCGGTGCGCCCCCGACCAATCTCCCCGTGGTCACAAACCTCGCGCGGCGTGGGAGGTTTGCGTCAAAGTTGGGGTGCGCGAGGGAGTTGGTCCGAAGCATGTCGATCTGGCCACGGCACGCATTCCATTCCGTTAAGGTGATGTCGCCAGCTTTCGTCTGAAACCCATATTGATACCGTGTACCCTCTTCGGTGTGTTTGGCGATGAAGTCCTTACCAAACTCAAAGGCTCCGTGCAGGAAATGTATGTCATCGAAGCCATAGAGTCGCAGCAGCGCGATGAAAGGGGCGTCGAATTCGCGCTCGCTCAGCGAATCAACATAACTGCCTATGGCGTCGCTTAGCAAAGTACACCTTGCGTTTCTCGTCGATCATTTGGTCCCACCGGGCCTGCTGTTCAGGTGTCCAGGGTGGCAATTTCGCCAGTTTGGCCGCCGTGTCGGGATGCACCACCAGCTGCAGCATTCTTGGTGTTCCGTCCTTATCGTATTGAAGCTCGACCTTAGAAAAAGCGAGAAGGTGGACTGCACAGCCGGGAGGAAAGCATCCGCTGGTGGGAGTACAAAGGCCACTAGGCGCAGCAGATTCGAGTCCAAAGCCCGGACGCTTTCCCCATGGTTCTGCACAGTCCAAGGCAGCAGCCAGGGCCATGTTGACAGTGGCGCCGATCTGGCCCCGAAGCTACTGAGGCACGTTTTGAGAGTGCGCTATTGGACCGGATCGCGGTTTCTTCCGGTGGCAGCCCGATAACACGCTGAAAAAAGCAATGAATCCGGCAGCGGTGAAAGGAGTTAGGGAACTGTGTCTGAGAAATCGCTTGATACGAGACTTCTCTGCGCTCGACGCTCCGGAACGACTCGACCAGCTTTTCACTCTTCAATGGGATCGCGCGGACCTCGACGAGTGATTTGGCGATGCGCTTAAACCGAGACGAAAGAGGGATAACTTTCGAATTGGCGCTAGCCGCCCAGAACCGATGCCAAGTGCGGAGATCATTTCCGAAATGACCTGGCAACCGGGCGATTGCAATTGGGCGAATAGGTCAGTGCTGAGCCGATTGAGGAGGAGGAGTGGGTGGTCGGCCCACTCCTCGGCCGCGTTTACTGACAGTAGACGTTGTAGCTCATGCCGTTGTAGTTCCAGTAGAAGCTCCAGATATTGCCCTGAACCTGGGAGACGCTGCCAACGATCTGGTTGATGGGGTTGCCGAAGTTGTCGACGCCGTAGACGTTGTTGTTCCAGTCGACCGGGTGCCAATACCCGAAGATCTCGCAGGAACCCTTGTAGGGGCTGGACTGGACGGCGAGCAAGTGGGCATGCGCTGGCTGGACCGGGTAGACCAGCATGGTGGGCGCGGCCTGGTTGTGCTGTGTCTGGGCGATGGCGACGCTTGCGGCGCCAAGAATGCTTGCGAGTGTGAAGAACGGTACTACCGTAATCCGTTTCATGATCGTATCTCCTTTTCGATATTCTGGATTTGAGACCGCTGGAACTTTTCGGCCAGATCGTTCTCACTCTGATACGCGACATCGCTCAGAAAATGGGGTCATCGAGGTCCGCAATATCTCGAATAAGCCGTTGCTCCGGTGTCGGGGCGTCGCTCGATGTCAGCTGTTCTTCACTCCCTGCCTCGCCCTGGAACTTGGTTAAGATTGGGCGCAGTCTGGCTGGGAATTGTTGTTCGGAGCCACCGATTTCTAGCCAGTTATCGTCTGCATCTTGTCCCCACTCGCTGTCGTCCTTCCCGACCGGGTACGCGGCCCCACCGATGTTGTAGGTGTCGCGTGCGCCCCCCTGCTGGAAGGCGCCATCCTCAGTGGCCTGATACTCCCATTCCTGCCCGCGTGCATCGGCGCTTCCGGCGCCGATGAAGCCCGCGAGTGCCAATCCGGCAATGACCATCGTCCGTTTCATGGCGTTCTCCCTTCAATCTTCCGGATCTGAGGCCGCTCCAGCCATCCGGCCAGATCGTTCTCACCCTGATACGCGACATCCCCCGGAAAGCGGGGTCACTCAGGTTCGCAAATTTTCCAATGGGCGCTTTTCTCCAGGGCCGAGCGCAGCTCCGTCGCCCTGATTCATTCATTTCCCGATTCGCTCCGGAAGTGGGTTAAGATTGTGAACCTGTTGAGGCGGAGGCTTGGGATCGCATGCAGAATCCGGCCCGCGAAGAGGTCACTGCTCTCCTGGGGCAGTTGGCGGATGGTGATGGCGCCGCTGCCTCCAGGCTGATTCCGATCGTCTACGACGAATTGCGCCGCCTGGCAGGCGGATACATGCGCCGCGAGCGC
>JASHPM010000035.1 GCA_030038115.1 Acidobacteriaceae bacterium
GCGAAAAGCTGTGGATTGCCCTCGTCATCCACCTGCTCATCGCCTGGTATCTCTTCTACGGGCCCAAATACATCTACCACGTCCGCGTCGTCGATCCGTCGGTCATCATGAAGCAGCGGCAAAAGGATCTGACCTTCCTCGACCTGCCCCCCGACGCGCTGAAGGAAGTCAAGCCCAAGCCGACGACCACGCTTTCCGACAAGAACCGCGTCGCGGAGACGCCCCATCCCACCCTCGACCGCAAGACGCTCGAGGAACTGGAAGCCATGAAGCGCGCGGGACCACCCGAGCCGGCCCCGCAGCCCAGCCAGGCGCCCGTGGCCCCGGCCCCGGCTCCGCAGCCGCAGGGCCAGGTTGCGGAACAGCACCCGCCCACGCCCCCCGCCCAGCCGTTGCCGCAAAACAACCAGGCCAAGCTGGAAGCGCCGCCTGTGGCCCCACAGCCCACCTTCCGCACCGGCAGCCCCACCAGCCCCAATGAACAGCTCCAGCAGGCCATGCGCCAGGCCATGCAGGGTCGTGGCCAATATGGCGGGGATAACGGCGCGGGCCTGGCCCCCGACCATCCCGGCATTAACGGCGGCGCCCAGGTCCTCAGCGACACCATGGGATGGGATTACGGTCCCTACATCCAGCGCGTGGTCTGGGACACCGAGCGTGCCTGGTGGCCCATCATCCCTGAATCCGCCCGCCCGCCCCTCGACAAGCAGGGCAAGGTGATGATCCGCTTCAAAATCCTGCCTGACGGCAGCGTCACCGACATGCAGCTCGAAGGCCCCTCCGGCGATGTCGCGCTCGACCGCGCGGCGTGGGCTGGCATCACCGGCGCTGCGCCTTTCCCGCCCATCCCCAAAGCCTTCAAAGGCCCGTTCCTCGAGTTGCGCTTTTACTTCCTCTATAACATTCGTCCCGGAGAGGAATAACTGTGTCCGGAACGCCCGAGCCGAATCGGCTGCGGCGTCAGCAGATTCTCGGCATCCTGCTGGTCGTCGTGGCCATTCTGCTGTTCACTCTGCTGCGCGCCGACTGGCGCAACATTTTCCCTCCCGGCTGGTGGCGCTGGTAAGCAGCTTGATTCCCTATACACAAAGAATTAAGATTTATACACATCGGAGATAATCCATGCGCACCAACATCGACATCGACGACAAGCTCATGGCCCAGGCCATGCGCGCCAGCGGCGCAGCCACCAAGAAGGCCGCGGTGGAAGAGGCTTTGCGCGCTCTGATCAGGCTGCACGGACAGGCTTCCATTCGCCGGCTTCGTGGCACGGTGAAATGGGAGGGCGACCTGAAACAGTCGCGGCAGGGCCGTTTCCCCGAGTAACCCGTCCATGGTTATCGTGGATTCGTCTGTGTGGATCGACTACTTCGCGGACGCCCGGAATCGCCAGACTTCGTGGATCGAGAGAAACGCGGAGACCGAGTTCCTTGGTCTGACCGATCTGATTTTCTGCGAAGTGCTCCAGGGAACCCGCGACGACTTCACCTTCGCGCGGGTCCGTGTTGCCTTATCAAAGCTGAAGATATTCGAGACGGGTGGTACCGCGCTCGCGCTCGCTGCGGCGCGGAATTACCGCCTTTTAAGATCAAAGGGGCACACCACTCGCACCACCATCGACCTCCTCATAGCGACGTTCTGCCTCGAATCGGGCCATGAGCTTCTCCACCGCGACCGCGATTTCGACCCGTTTGAGGAACATCTGGGACTGCGAGTCGTACACCCATAAAACTTGTCCCTCCCGGCTCCCAGCTCCTTGCTCCCGGCTCCCAGCTCCCCGCTACCGGCTGCCTTCATGAATTTGACCTCAATTCCCGGAGTGCCGCGCACCTTCGTCTCTGCCATCCTCATCTGCAGAGGACGAAGTACCATGAACACATCCGCCATGCTCACTGAAGACCAGGCCTGGGCCGCGGTTCTGGCCCGCGATCCCGCCGCCGATGCGGAGTTGGTCTACGCCGTCACCACCACCGGCGTCTTTTGCCGCCCCACCTGCCCCAGCCGCCGTCCCGCGCGCCAAAATGTCGTCTTTTTCCCCGATCCAGCCACCGCCGTCAGCGCCGGCTATCGCCCCTGCCGCCGTTGCCGTCCGCACCAGCGCCACGCCGACGCCGCCCTGGTCGAAGCCGTCTCTGCGCGCCTCCAGCGCGACCGGCAGGTCACGCTCGGCGAGCTGGCCCGCCTCACCGGCCGCAGTCCCTTCACCATCGAGCGCACCTTCAAGCGCGTCCTCGGCGTCACCCCCGCGCAGTATCAGCGCCAGAACCGCGCTGCTTCGTTTCGTCATGAACTCAGGAACGGCTCCGCGCGTGTTACCGACGCCATCTACGACGCGGGCTACTCCGGCCCTGGTCGCGCCTACGAAAACACCCAGCTCGGCATGGCTCCCGGCCAATATCGCGCCGGCGGCCGCGACGCGCTCATCGGCTATGCCATCGGAGACAGCCCGCTGGGCAAGCTCCTCATCGCGGCCACCCCGCGCGGCCTTTGCTCCGTCATCCTCGGCGCCAGCGACCGTGAGCTCACGCGCGAGCTCCACAGGCAATTCCCGCTGGCGAAGATTCAGCCCGAGTCACGGCTCCACGCGATGCTCGCGCAGGTGCTCTCCCAGTTCGGCGAGCATCCCGCCGCGCTCCACCTGCCCCTTGACCTGCGCGCGACCGCCTTCCA
>JASHPM010000312.1 GCA_030038115.1 Acidobacteriaceae bacterium
CGCCGATCCGCATCAGCGCCACCAGAATTAGCGGGAACAGCGCCGTCGCCGGAAACGACGCTGCAATCTGCGCCACCGGCTGCGCAATGTGCGAGAGCCGCGGATTGAACCCAATCGCCACGCCCACCGGAATCGTCCACAGCGATCCGATCAGCAGCGCCGCGTTCACCCGCGCCAGCGTCAGCCCCGCTCCCGCGAGCAAATGCAGGAACTCCGCCCTGTGCATCCCCTTCAGCAGCAGCAGCGCATGAAATGCCGCGATTCCCACCACCACCAGCACCACTATCGCGGCGATGAAATACACTGCCGTCCAGCCCTTCCGAGGTTCGCCCGATACCGGCTTCGCCTTCCTGCGCTTTCTCCGCGCCGCCATCTCAATATAGAAACGCTCCGCCATCGGCCGGAATGTGTAACGGTTGATGATCCCTACTACTTTCGAATTCCGCAGCGCGTCCAGCACCGGGGACGTGACGCGATCGCTGCTCTCTACCGTCTCGAACTTGAATTTGTCCGACCACGCGATCAGCGGCCGCCACAGCAGCTGGTCGGTGATCACGATGATCAGCACCATGGTGAGCAATCCCCACGTCACCGCGACGAAATCGCCGTGCGCCGCAGCCGTCTGCAGATACGATCCCAGTCCCGGCAGCCGGAAATTCCTGCTGCCCACCGGGAACATCTCGCACACCATCAAAAAAAACCATCCGTTGGCCACCGAGACGATCGAGTTCCACACCAGTCCGATCGCGCCAAACGGCAGCTCCAGCTGAAACAGCCTCTGCCAGCGCGAAAAGCGGTTGATGGTGCACGCTTCCATCAGCTCGCGCGGAATGCTCTTCAGCGACGTGTAGAAGCTGAATGCCATGTTCCACACTTCGCCTGTAAAGATCAGCAGAATCGCGCCGAATTCGATACCCAGCTGGCGGGAAGGGAACAGCGACATCATCGCCAGCATCACGCCTGGCAAAAAACTCAGCACCGGGATCGACTGCAGGATGTCCAGGGTCGCGATCAGCAGCGCTTCCAGCCGCTTGTTATACGCCGCCGTGTATCCATACGCGACCGCAAACACCAGGCTCAGCGCGTACGCAACAAAAATCCGTACTACGGAATAAAACGCGTACAGCGGCAAATGCGCCGGCGAGCGGTAAATCTCCACTTCCGGAATCGCCGAGCTGAACCAGAACTTCGCGACCCACAAAATCGCGTAAAAGCCGGCCAGCAGCGCCGCCGCCACGCTCAGATCCACGAAGAACGGCCACGTCCGCTCCATCACGAAGGCTCGCGACAGCGTCAGCCGCGGCCTCACGCGATGGCCCCCGCGAGCCCCTCGCCGGGGTGTTTCATCCCGCCTTCTCCTGCTCCTTCGGCTCTTCCGCCGCTTCCGCCGGCGGTCCCGCGGCTACCTCTTCACCTTCATGCTGGTGCAGCACAAAGCGGCGTCGCGCATCGTCCCAGTCGAACAGTTCTGCGTACCGGCCCCAGTTGATCGCCGTCTCCAGCTGCCGCGTGCATTCCTCGTCGCTGAACTGCTCGTCCAGCATGTCGAGGAAAAAATCCTCCGGCACTGAATGATCGCTCTTGTTGGCCAGCGCGCGGCTGATCTGCCGCAGCAGCAGCACGTGATCCAGCGCCGCCCTGCGGAACAGCTCCTTCTGCTTCAGAATCTCCGACTCCGCATACTCGCGGCCTTCCGGCGTGATCGCCGCATCGCCTTCCTCCACTTTCAGAAAGCCCAGCAACTGCGCCGCTTCCACAATGGGGAACAGATCGTCGATCTCGAACGCCAGTTCATCGGCCAGCCGGTAGATATCCGTTCTCCCGCCCAGATCGATGATCAGCTCCAGCAACCCCGCGATCCCGCCTGGCCGGGCATGGGGAAGCATCTCGTAACGCATCTGCCGCTGGTCCCGGATCCGCCGTCCATCCGCGAGCACCGGTATCTCCGTCGGAACCACGTCCGGTCTGGTCAGCACTTTGTAGATGTAATCCACCAGCGCCGTGAACGCCGCGTTTTTCCGCTCTCGCGGATGCGCCAAAGCCACCTTGAAGTCCGTCCGCACGTGCCCGGGATTGCGCCCCAGCACGATGATCCGGTCCGCCAGCAGAACCGCTTCCTCAATATTGTGCGTGACCAGAAAGATCGCTTTCGTTGGGATCGTCTTCTTCTGCCACAACTCCAGCAGTTCGCTCCTCAGGTTGTCGGCCGTCAGTACGTCCAGCGCCGAAAACGGCTCGTCCATGAACAGCACTTCCGGCTCAACCACCAGCGCGCGCGCAAATCCCACCCGCTGCCGCATCCCACCCGATAATTCCTTCGGGTACGCCGCCTCGAACCCGTCCAGGCCCACCGTGTCCAGGATCTTCAGGCTCCGCCGGTGCCGCGGCTGAGCCTCCATGCCCCGCGCCTTCAGAGGCGCTTCCACGTTTTCCAGCACCGTCAGCCATGGAAAAAGCGCGAAGCTCTGAAACACGATCGAGACACTGATCTCCGTCGATCCCAGATCCTTGCCATGCCAGAACACCTGGCCGGCCGAGGGCCGCGACAGCCCCGACAGCATGCGCAGCAGCGTCGATTTACCCGACCCCGATGGCCCCAATAGCGCCACAATCTCGCCTGGATAGATCGCCAGATCGGTCGGCGCGATCACCTGGATGCGCGCGTC
>JASHPM010000313.1 GCA_030038115.1 Acidobacteriaceae bacterium
ATTCGGCGTCAGCTGGTTCACAAACGCCAGCTCCGATGCCGATACATGCCACGTCCGCGCCAGGCTCGCCAGCGTGTCCCCGTCCTGCACTTCGTGGAAGCGCCACGACCGCCGCTTGTCCACCGGAATCGCCGCAATGTCCCGCTGGAACACTTCCGCCGTCCCCGCCGGCAAATGCAGATCGAACGATTCTTCCGGCGGCGTGATCATGCGCAGCAGGCTCGGATTCAGCCCCGCGATCTCCTGCACCGGCGCGCCCACAATATCCGATACCAAACGCAGGTCCACCGCGTAATTCGTCGTCACCGTATCCGTCACCAGCGGCGGGTCGGGCTGAATGTCCTCGAGCCCATACTGCTTCGGATTCTTCGCCATCAGCGTCACCGCCAGAAACACCGGCACGTAGTTCTTCGTCTCCTGCGGCAAATTGTTCCGCCGGTATAGTTCCCAGAAATCCGCATAGCCCGTCCGCTGCACCGCCTTCTGGATGTTCCCCGGGCCCCAGTCGTACGCCGCCATCGCCAGATACCAGTCGCCCAGCTGGTCGTACATCTTCTTAATCTCGCGCGCGTAGGCATGCGTCGCCTTTTCCGGATCGAACCGTTCGTCGTACCACGCCGTGTGCTCGAGCCCATACGTTCCATACGGCATAAACTGCCACATGCCGCCCGCTCCCGAGCGCGGATTTACCGCCTCCGGACGAAACCCCGACTCCGCGAACGCCTGATAGATCAGATCCTGCGGAACCCCCTCTTCCCGCAGCACCCGCTGGATCATGTCCTTGTATCGCCCCATGCGCTCCAGCGACGACACGATCGTCGCGTGCCCTTTGGGGCTGTTCGTAAAGAAGTCCACGTACCTCGCCACATATTCGTTCATCACCAGCGGCAGGTCCGACACCGTCGTCTTCAGTTCCGCCTCCGCCTTCGCTGCCACATTCGGATTCGCTGGCGTCGTGATGTTTCCCGCCGCCTCCACCGGCGTCGGCTCCGCCGCCTGCTGCACGGGGCCGTTTTGCCGCAGAGCATCCATCTCCAGCGTGTTCACCGCGTCCACAATGTGATCGAACTCCTCCGACAGCGCCTCGTCGCCCCGCAAATCGCACTTGCACCGCAGCAGCAGGTCGACCGCGTAATCGAAGTTCGCGCGCGCCGACTCCACATGCCCCGCCTGATAATCCGCGAGCCCCGCGTGATACGCCTTCTCCACTGAATCGATCAGTTGCTTGTCTTGCAGCGAAGGTTCCTGCGGCGGGGCCGCTGCCTGCCTGGCCGCTGCCTGCCCGCCCGGTCCCGCCGGTGTTTTTTGAGGACTGCCCTGCGCAGCGCTCGCATTCGCGTTCTGCGCAGCGCCGGCATTCGCGTTCTGTCCGGAGGACCCCGCCTGCGCGGCCGGCGCAGCTGCCTGTTTCGGCAGCACCGGCGCCGTTGCCTGGGCTGGCGGACGAGTCCCCGTCGCCTGCTCCGACGGGCATCCCGTCAGCGCCGCAAGCGCAACCACGCTGCCCGCCACTAAAACTCTCTTCGAAGCGAAATGCATCCAGCGAATGCTTTATTGTATGGCCCCGGCCCCGTTTCCGCCGATGGTAAACTTGGTGCTTCCGGCGTACTTCACTCCCTCGGCGAACCCGCGTGCCACTTAGGGAGCCGGGTGTCTCGAAGTTTTTCTACTCCCTACACCCTGCTCCCTGCTCCCTGTTCTTCATGGATAGCAAACACATCCGCAATTTCGCCATCATCGCGCACATCGATCACGGCAAATCCACGCTCTCCGACCGTCTCCTCGAGCTCACCGGCTCTCTCACCGCGCGCGAAATGCACGCCCAGGTCCTCGACGCCATGGACCTCGAGCGCGAGCGCGGCATCACCATCAAGGCCCACTCCGTTCGCATGATGTACCCCGCCAAAGACGGCGAAATCTACCAGCTCAACCTCATCGATACTCCCGGCCACGTCGACTTCTCCTACGAAGTTTCCCGTTCCCTCGCCTCCTGCGAAGGCGCGCTGCTCGTCGTCGATGCCTCCCAGGGCGTCGAAGCCCAGACCCTCGCCAACGCCTACCTCGCCATCAATCACGGCCTCGAAATCATCCCCGTCATCAATAAAATCGATCTCCCCAGCGCCGACATCCAGCGCACCCAGGAAATGATCGAGCAGACCGTCGGCCTCGACGCTGCCGGCGCCATCCCCGTCTCCGCCAAAACCGGCCAGGGCGTGCCCGAAATTCTGGAAGCCATCGTGCATCGCCTTCCCCCGCCCAAAGGCGATCCCGACGCCCCCCTCCAGGCCCTCATCTTCGATTCTTGGTTCGACTCCTACCGCGGCGTCATCGTGCTCGCCCGCGTCGTCAACGGCCGCATGCGCCGGGGCATGAAGATTCGCCTCATGTGGAACGGCAAGGTCTTCGACGTCGAATCCATGGGCGTGCTCACCCCCAAGCCTGTCGAAATCGAAGAGCTCTCCGCCGGCGAAGTCGGCTTCTTCGTCGCCACCATCAAAAACGTCTCCGATACCCGCGTCGGCGACACCATCACCGAAGACGCGCGCCCCGCTGCCCACGCCCTGCCCGGCTTTGAAGAAATCAAGCCCATGGTTTTCGCCGGCATCTACACCGTCGACGCCCACGAGCACACCCTGCTTCGCGATGCCCTCGAAAAACTCAAGCTCAACGACTCCTCCTTTTTCTTCGAGCCGGAAAGCTCCGTCGCCCTCGGCTTCGGTTTCCGCTGCGGCTTCCTCGGCCTCCTGCACATGGAAATTATCCAGGAGCGCCTCGAGCGCGAGTTCGACCTCGACCTCATCACCACCGCGCCCAGCGTCCGCTACAAAATTCACCTCGCCGGCCGCTCCATCGTCGACGTCGACAATCCCTCCCGCTGGCCCGACCCCAGCGACATCGAAAAGGTCGAGGAGCCCATCATCGTCGCCACCATCCTCACCAATGAGGAATACGTCGGTGGCATCCTCAAGCTCGTCGAAGAAAAGCGCGGCCGCCAGAAGAACTTCGAATACGTCTCCTCCACCCGCGTCATGCTCACCTACGAGCTGCCGCTGAATGAAATCGTCCTCGACTTCTACGACCGTCTGAAAAGTGTCAGCCGCGGTTACGCATCCCTCGATTACCACCTTTCCGGCACGTGGGAGTCGCCCATGGTCAGGATGGATATCCTCGTTTCCGGCGAGCCCGTCGACGCGCTCTCCATCATCGTCCACCGCGACTTCGCGTATGAACGCGGCCGCGCCCTCGTTTCAAAGATGCGCGAGCTCATCCCCCGCCAGCAATTTGAAGTCGCCATCCAGGCCGCCATCGGCGCCAAGGTCATCGCCCGCGAGACCGTCTCCGCCCTGCGCAAAAACGTCCTCGCCAAGTGCTACGGCGGCGACATCACCCGCAAGCGCAAGCTCCTCGAAAAGCAAAAAGAGGGCAAGAAGCGCATGAAACGCATCGGCAAAGTCGACATTCCCCAGGAAGCCTTCCTCGCCGTCCTCAAAGTCGGCGAAGACACCAGCGGTCGCTAGCTCCTTCCGCCTGACGCCTTTGTTTTTTGTTGCAGCAGGGGCTTCGCCAGGAACTGGCCTTATAAACCCTTAATGTCGGTGAAGCCACGGATGAGACCCGCCGCCGAAGCGGGGCTCATGAAGCCGAACGAAGCCATAGAACTATACATGAGACCAGTTCAAACCTGGTCTCGGACGTGCAAAAAATAGGTTTTGAAAGGGCACGGCTTTAGCCGTGCCGCACGAAGCCCTGATTCAAGCGGCTTTAGCCGCTGAGGGACGGTTTTTCTCCGCTCCCGCACCATTCTTGAAACACGCCCCGGAAAAATCCCGAAACCTCCCCACGCCCCGCGCACGTCCGTCTAGTTAGGAACCAACGCGGTTGCAAATTGCAATCCGCCACCCTTTGCTCCGAGAAAGACAAACTTCCCATTGCTCTCGCAGGCAGGTTCCAGGCCACTGGGAAATGTGAATTCGCGAACAGGGTCGCCGCTGGACGGATCGAACGCCATGACGACTCCGGGAAACCTTTCCATGTAGGCAAGCCCATTGCGTTCCGCGGGCGATGTCGTTGCATCGGAGCTCAGGGGTTTCTCCGGCGGCACCATGCGAAACAGCCAGCTGTGAGGATCGAACGCAACGGGCAGGGCCCGCTCATAGCCCTTCGGGAAGTGAAGGCTCCAGGTATTGACTACTCCGGTTTCGCTCACTTCCACAATAGGACGATTTGCACCTTCAGGGACGAGCAGCAGGTCCTGTCCCCATGAATAGATCTCCACGCCCACCAGAGCAGTGCCGGAACCGGAGCCTCCCTGCTCGCCCGGGTCGCTGACGGTCACAGGAATCTCGCGTTCGATCCTCCCCTTGCTGTTGAGTATGGCTAATGAGGTGCGCCGATTCTCGTCGTCCCACCTGAGGATCAGAATGTCGCCGGACGGAAAGAGTGCGACCTGTTGCGGGTTCACAGCGCGGGTGAGTGTCGCCGAATCAAGCAGCCTTCCGGTTCGATCGAATGTGAGCAATATGGGGACGGAGTGCTTCACAGGGTCTTTCGGTTCATCAAGGTCGGAGTAGCCGATCGGGGTGCCATAAGCGAGCGCAACAACCTTCGAATCGGTGGCGAAATACCGAGAAATCGGCCCCACGCTGCGAAAGCCGGGAGCGAGTTGGGGGGTGAACTTGACGATATCTGTGCCGCTGCGAATTCCATACAGGTCCATTCCCGTAGGCATCGAACTTCCCGGCGCGTTGGTCATCATAATTACAAACACGGAATTATCGTCAGTGCATCCAAAAATTCCCGTCACCCAGTCTCCGGGCGCGCCGATGGGCAACGGCACGGGGTCGTGCGGTGCTAATTCATACTGCGGAATCGACGATGCCCGATCCGATCCCATCTGCGCCCGTGCGGCCAGGGAAATTGTGAAAGCGAAGATCGCGATAGCCGCCGCCCACCGCATCTGCTAATCCCCCTTCCCCGCCGTCCTTCAGCCTGGCTGGCAACGCTGCCGGCCGAACCGCGCCCATATTTAAATTCAAAGGGCAACGACTATGACATGAACTCAGCGGGATGGTCAACTTACCCGGCGGGGGCTTTCGCCAAACCTGGTCTCGGACGTGCTTTGCATCCTCGGCACGCATCGGTCTCCGCTCCGCCCTCGCGCCTCCATTCCCGAACCACCCCCCGAGCACGTCCTTCGCCCAGGTTTGGCTTGCGCGCGCGCTGCGCCGGCACGCGCCGCTCCCCGCCGTGCTTTCCTCGCCGCCCTCAAGGTCGGCGAAGACACCAGCGGCAGATAACGAATCCGGGTGCCCCATCCTGCTCCGACGGCCGGGGCGGGATTCACGATTGCTGGTCAGGGATTCCCGGTGGGCATTCCGTCCAGCTGGACGCAAAACGGATCAACGATCAGAATTTCAAAACTGCGCTATCGATGCCGGCGACGGTTACAGTTCCGGCTGGGTCGTTCGGCGCGTTCTTTACCGTCCAGCCTGAC
>JASHPM010000314.1 GCA_030038115.1 Acidobacteriaceae bacterium
GATGTGTCGGGCGCGCCGAATATGCTGCCGTATGCCGAGGATGTTTACAAATATTTCCGGCTGCTGGCCGCGAGCACACCGCGGGTGAAGGTGTACACGATCGGACACACGGAGGAGGGCCGCGAGATGATCGCGGTGGCGATCGCGGACGAATCGGTGCTGGCGCGGCAGAAGGAAAACGATGCAAGGCTCGAGAAGCTGGCCGATCCGCGCACAATCAACCTGGACGACAAGGCCGCGGCCGATCTGGTGAAGCAGTCGTTCCCGATTTACTACATCACGGGGACGATCCACTCGACGGAGACGGGCGCGCCAACGGCGCTGATGGAGATGGCCTATCGGCTGGCGGTGGATGACTCGCCGTACATCAAATACATTCGCTCGCACATGATTGTGCTGATCACGCCAGTGGTGGAAGTGGATGGACGCGATCGCATGGTGGACATCTATAAATGGCACCTGGCGCACCCCGGCGAGAACTGGCCGCGGCTGGAGTACTGGGGGCACTACGTGGCGCACGACAACAATCGCGATGCGATGGCCATGACGCTGGACCTGACGAAGAACGTGCTGAACACGTACCTGAGCTGGCACGCGCAGGTGCTGCACGACCTGCACGAGTCGGTGCCGTTCCTTTACGACAATACGGTCGGCGACGGGCCGTACAACGCATGGATCGACCCGATCCTTGCGGGGGAGTGGGCGGAAATCGGCTGGAACAATGTGCAGCAGATGACGGAGTTCGGGATGCCAGGCGTCTTCACGCATGGGGATTTCGACACGTGGAGCCCGGGGTATCTGATGTTTCTGGCGGCGATGCACAACGGGATCAGCCGGTTGTACGAGACGTTCGGGAATGGCGGGGCCGATACCGAGAAGCGGATTCTGGAGCCGGGTGAGTATCAGAGGACGTGGTTCAAGCAGAATCCGCCGCTGCCGGTGGTGGAGTGGTCGCAGCGCGATAACAACAATTACGAAGAGACGGCGCTGCTGACGACGATTTCGTATTTTGCGCAGAACAGCCAGCAGTGGCTGGAGAACTACTACCTGAAGGCGAAGCGGTCGGTGGAGAAACCGGAGAATTCGGGGCCGGCGGCTTATGTGATTGCTCCCGACGGGCAATCGGCCAGCCGACGCGCGGAGTTGCTGCGGGTGATGGCGCTGCAGCACGTGGAAGTGAGCCGGCTATCTGAAGCGGTGACGGTTACAAATAAGGCGGCGAGGAAGACGGATGACAAATCCGATGCGCCGAAGCCGCAGACGTTCCCCGCGGGGAGTTATGTGATTCGCATGGATCAGCCATATTCGCGCATCGCGGATGCGCTGCTGGACCGGCAATACTGGGCGCCGGACGATCCGCAAAAGCATCCGTACGACGACACGGGGTGGTCATTTCCGGACTTGTTTGCGGTGCCGACGGTGCGTGTGACAGACACGTCGATTCTGAAGGCGAAGATGGAACCGGTGGCCGACGCGGGAGCGGCTTCGGGCTCGGTGAGCGGGGCGGGAGATGTGGTGGCGGTCGACAACGCCGGCGAGATTTCGCTTCCGGGACTGCGCTATGCGCTGAAGGGCGCGAAAATTTCGGTTGCGGAGCAGGCGTTCGATGGGGGCGGGAAGCATTTTGGGGCAGGATCGTTGATCATCGAGAACACCGGCGGCGATGCGCTGAAGGCGGCGATCAAAGATGCAGATGTGGAGGCGGTGAGCCTGGACGCTGTGCCTTCGGTGGCGATGCACGATGCGCCGGCGCCGCGCATCGCGATGATGCATACATGGGGCAGCACGCAGACGGAAGGCTGGTGGCGGGAGGCGCTCGATAAACTGCACGTGCCGTATGACTACATCAGCACCCAGACGGTTTCGCACGAAGGCGATTTGCACGACAGGTACGACGTGATCATCTTTGCGCCGGTGGGGCGGTCGTCGACACAAGCGATCGTGAACGGGATGCCGATGTGGGGGAATGCGCTGCCGTGGGAGAAGGCGGATCTGACGCCGAATCTGGGGCGAATTGACTCGACGGCGGACATTCGGCCGGGGCTGGGGCTGGACGGCGTTGAGCACCTGAGGGATTTTGTGGCGAAGGGCGGGCTGCTGATTACGTCGGAAGACACGGCGCAGTTCGCGATCGACGAGGGGCTCGCGCCAGGGGTGTTCGTGAATCACGCCGCCAATCTGCACGTGGTGGGGAGTGTGCTGGGCGCGCAGTTTGTGGACCACCGGAACCCTGTAGCGTGGGGGTACGGAGAGGATCTGGCGGTGTACAGTGCCGACGGTATGGCGTTCACGATCGGGAACACGACGGTTCCCCGGCACATTGAGACAGAAAAGGATTTCCATCGCGCGACCGGACGCGGAGGACCGCAGGAGGAGGACGTTCCGCAGGGACGCGCGATTGTGGAACCGGAACCGCTGCCCTCGCCGAAGCCGTGGGAGGCAACGCCGCTCAATGAGGAGGAGGCGCGCAACAATCCGTACGTGATCCCGGAGCAATACCGGCCGGATGTGATTCTGCGATTCGTGTCGGCGAAGGGACTGCTGCTGTCCGGGTTGCTGGAGGGCGGAGCGCAGATCGAGGAGAAACCTATCGTGGTGGACGCGCATTTCGGCAGCGGGAATGTACTGCTGTTCGCGAACAATCCGATTTACCGGGGCGAGACGGTCGGGAGTTACGGACTGGTGATGAACGCGATTCTGAACTTCGATCATCTTTCGAGGACTGGCGAAGCAGACTCACCACAGAGAGCACAGAGCACGCAGAGGAGGAGCGATGTCGGAACTCCCGTCGTTATCCGATAACGACCTGCGCGAGATATTCGCACTGATAGCTGGACTGGGCGAATGGACAAGCTTGGCCTGATCGCCGGCAACGGGCGGTTTCCATTCCTGCTGCTGGACGCAGCGCGCGCTCATGGAGCCGAAGTCGTGGTGGCGGCGATCAAGGAAGAGACGGACGCGGAGATGGATGCTCGCGCAGCGGCCGACGCAGGGGTACGCGTGCACTGGCTGTCGCTGGGGGAGTTGTCGAAGCTGATTGAGACTTTCCAGAGCGAGGGCGTACATCGGGCGGTGATGGCCGGCCAGGTGAAGCACAAGCAGATTTTCTCCAGCATCCGTCCGGACTGGCGGCTGGCCAAGCTGCTGCTGTCGCTGCGCACGCGGAACACGGACATGCTGCTGGGCGCGGTGGCCAAGGTGCTGGGCGATGAGGGGATCGAGCTGATTCCTTCGACGGCGTATCTGGAGCCGCTGCTGGCCGCACCGGGCGTGCTGAGTTCGCGAGCGCCGAACGAGCAGGAAGAGCGCGACATCGCTTACGGGCGCGAGGTGGCGCGGGGGCTCGCCGGCTTCGATGTGGGGCAGACCGTGGTGATCGCGGCGCAGGCGTGCGTGGCCATTGAGGCGATGGAGGGGACGGACGCGACGATCGAGCGAGCGGGCGTGCTGATGCGGAGCCTGGGCGACCCGGCGCCGACCCTGCACCCCAGCGAACAAAGCTCGCCGGGAACCCCGTTGCTGGATCGAAGTCTGACGGTAGTAAAGGTTGCGAAGCCGAAGCAGGATCTGCGGTTCGACGTGCCGGTGATCGGGGTTCAAACGATTGCAACCATGCGGACGGCGGGGGCGACTTGTCTGGCGCTGGAGGCACACCGGACGCTGATCTTCGATCGGGAGGCGGTTCGCGCGGAGGCGGATGCCGCCGGGATTGCCGTAATCGCCCTCGAACACGGATAATGGTCCGGCACACAATAAGTCGACAGACACACGCATTCCGGGCCTCGCACGCAAGCAAACAGGAGAAATATTATGTCGAAGATTTCCGCGATTGCCGTTGCCGTCATCGCCGTTCTGGTGGTTGCAGGATTAGCGCTGCAGCGCACGTTTGCCGCCGATAATGCCCCGATGCCGGAAGTGGGCCAGGTGGCGCCCACCTTCACGCTGCCTAACCAGGAAGGCACGCCCGTCAACCTCGACAGCTACCGGGGGAAGTGGGTGGTTCTGTACTTCTATCCCAAGGACATGACGCAGGGCTGCACCATTGAGGCGCATAACTTCCAGCGCGATCTGGACAAGTACAAGGCGCTGAACGCGGTGATTCTGGGCGTGAGCGTGGACACCGTCGACAGCCATAAGCAGTTCTGCACGAAGGACAGCCTGACCTTCACGCTGCTTGCCGATCCGGACCATAAAGTCGTGCAGCAGTATGGTTCGCTGGGCAACTTCGGACCGATGCAGATCGCGATGCGGAACACTTTCCTGATCGACCCGCAGGGCAAGATCGTCAAGGTGTGGACGAAAGTGAATCCGAACGTGCACAGCGACGATGTGCTGGCGGCACTGGCGGATTTGCAGAAGACGGCCTGAAGGCCAGAGTTCAGGGATTAGAGTTTAGGGTTTGGGAGCGCGCGACAGAGCTGTGCTCTGCGGTTTATCTCCTCGCGCGGAAGTTCCCGCGGGAAACCCCTAAACTCTATTGCCAGACCCCAATCCTAGTTATCTTTGATCGGCGTAATGGGGTGTTTGTTCTCCGGGGAGTTGGGGGAGACACCAAAATCCCAGACATCCAGATTGATGACGCCGGGCGCGAGGATTTCCATCAGCGCGTACTCGCCGATGGGCAGCGGGTCTTTGGGCGTGAGCTTCATCCAGTGCTTGCCGGGGAGGATTTCGGCTTTGGTGGGGATGATGTCCTCGGACTGCGTGGCGTTGCCGGCGCGGCTGATGCGGAGGGCGCCGATGACGCGCTCGCCCGGCCTGACGTCGACGCGGACGATGGCGTAGCGGCTGTCCGGTGAGCTGTACTCATCCTTGTCCGGTATCGAACTGGCGCCGTGGGTGTTGACCATCATCGCCGATTCAGGCGCGACGTCCTCGCTGTTGCCGGTGTCGAGACTGACGTAAAGCGCGGGGTCGTCGACGTGGAGGCGCACCTTGGCCGCCTGGCCGTCGATGCGAACCGGTTCTTTGGCGCCGCTGAAGGAAGTGATGGCCGCGCGCAGCACATTGTGGTTTGCGTCACGGTTGACGTTGCCGGTGCTCTGGTCGAGGTGCACGAGCTCGGGGATGCTCTGGAAGTTGTCGAGGACGAAGATGCCGTCGCGGTCGGGCAGATGCAGACCGGGCGCGACCAGCGGGGTACGCGCGCGCTGATCGGCGCGTTCCGCGGCGGCTTCGGCATCGATCTCAGCTGCTTCCTTCTGCTCTTCCTGGGGGTTCGCCGCGCCGGGAGTGGCGGCGCCAGGCAGGCTCTGCACCTCGGCCGGCGATCCTGATGGCTGCGCACCCGGCTGGTGCTCCTTATTCCACTTGTCGGTGGCGGGCCAGTCGATCAGGCTGTAGGGAATCTCTTCCCACTGCTCGCGCTCGGCGCTGTAATAGCGGACGCGGTCGCCGTGGACTTCCCATTTGGTGACGATCTGGTACGAGCCGTCTTTGAGGATAAGGCGCTTGCCGTTGATGCGCTGCGCGCAGGCGGAGGGCTCGACAGGCATGACTTGATGCAGAGGCGAGCCGGGCACAAGGACGGCCAGCAACAAAGAAAACGGGATAAGACGGGCCGCACGCATTCCTCACCATTAGATACGGAGTCGAGGGCATCCGTCACCATGACCGATGGTGGTGCGGCGGGTTTTGTTGCGGTGCTGAAACGGCGGACGGTAGACTGGGGTTCCCCGACACAACCAGACTTATTGCAGCAATCCAGAAACGGAATCCAGAAGCGGAGGACAATCGCTGTGTTGACACCGGCGCTAACGGGGGTGGAGCGGTGGATGCGCCGGCTCGTCCTGGTGTTGCTGTGGGTTGGGGCGCCAGGAGCGCTGGCGCAGTCCATGGCAGCGGAGGACACCTCGAGTGTGGCGCAGAGCGTCGACGCGACGCAGTGGCGGCAGGGGACGGTGGACCTGAATCGGGGCTGGCGCGAGCACGATGGCGACAATCCGGCGTGGGCGCAGGCGGATTTTGACGACAGCCAGTGGAAGCAAGTCGAAATCGACGATTTGGGTGAGGCAACGCCGGGATATCGATGGTTCCGGCTGCACGTGAAGCTGGGTCCGCAGCATCCGCACCTGCATTTGCTGATTGCGGGGGGCGAGGGGACGTACGAGCTGTACATCGACGGGCAGAAGGAGGATCGCCCAAGGCTGGGGCCGTTGTTGGCAGTGCATCGACCGACCGAGCAGGTGTTTTCGCTGCCCAATGATGACCCAGACCTCGACATTGCGCTGCGGACGCGCCCCACGCGGACGTACCGTTATTATCATCTGCCGCTTTTCCTGACGGTGGATGTGGGCACACCGGGAGCTATCGACAACGAACGTCTGGCGATGGAGAGCCAGCGGCTGTATGCGGTGACGCCCACGATTGCCATCAATCTGGTACTGGTGCTGGCGGGGATTGCGGCGCTGGCGCTGTTTCGCAGTCAGCGCAAGCGCTTCGAGTATCTGTGGCTGGGCCTGTATCTGCTGGCGCTGGGAATTTCGAACGCGCTTGGCGATTGCGCGGCCGATGGCGTGATTTCGCTCACGTGGAATGACTTTCTGGGCGATCCGCTGATTTACGTCTTCACGATCATGCAAATTGAGTTCACGTTCAGCTTCGCGGGACAGCGAGTGGGACGGGCGTGGCGGATTTACGAGTGGCTGCTTCCGACACCACTGATTCTTTTTGCGGTCATGCTTGCCGGCCGAATCGCCAGCAATCCTTATGCTTTGGTGGAGGCGGGCATGATTCTTCCGGCGGCATTGCTGCTGCCGGCGCGGTTGTTTGCGTGGTACAGGAAGGGAAACCGCGAAGCAGGGTGGCTGATCCTGCCGAGTTTGCTCCCCGCGGCGGCGGCGGCGGTCTTCGACGTTGGGTTCGTTTCGATTTATGAAGGCTGGCAGCGAACAGCTTTCCTGGACGATCCCATTATGGTGGGACCCATTCCGCTGCAGCTGGCGGACCTGGGTGATTTTCTGTTTGTGCTGGCGATCGGGGTGGTGATGTTTTTCCGGTTCACGCGCGTGAGCCGGGAGCAGGCGCGGGTGGCGGCGGAGTTGCAGGCGGCCCGGGAGATCCAGCGGCGGCTGGTACCGGAGCATTTACCGGAGATCGAGGGCTATGAAGTCGAGGCGGCGTATTTTCCAGCGGAAGAAGTCGGGGGCGATTTCTATCAGGTGCTGGAGACCAGGGGCGGCGCGAAGCTGGTGGTGGTGGGCGATGTGAGCGGCAAGGGGTTGAAGGCGGCGATGACCAGCACGCTGGCGCTGGGTGCGCTGCGGGCCCTGGCGACCGAGGGACTGGCTCCGGCGGCAGTGTTGACTCGGCTGAATCGACAGCTTGCCGAGACCAGCAACGAGGGGTTCGTGACCTGCGTGTGCGCGCGCATTGCCGGGCAGGGCGAGGTGACGATCGCGAATGCAGGACATCTGCCGCCCTATCGCAATGGCGAGGAGCTGCTGATCGAGCCGGATTTGCCGCTGGGCATTGCGGCGGAGGAGAAATATGCAGAACGGACCTTTCGGCTGGAGGAGGGGGAGCAGCTGACGCTGCTCTCCGATGGAGTGGTGGAGGCGCGGGATGCGCGGGGAGATCTGTTTGGATTTGAGCGGACGCGGGCGATCAGCGCGCAACCGGCAGATGCAATTGCTGAGGCGGCCTTGCAATACGGGCAGGCGGACGACATTACCGTGCTGACGGTGACGCGGGTGAGCAGAGGGGGGAAGGTCCTGGTGGAAATGACAGCAGCGGCGGTGTTGCGGGAGTAAGCGGGCTACGATAAGGAGAGCCCGGATGGCGAAACTGGCAGACGCAGCGGACTTAAAATCCGCAGGCCTTCACCGGCCGTGGGGGTTCAAGTCCCCCTCCGGGCACCACCGAGAATCCCTTTAAACTAGCGGCAAGATGACGCCGGCTTCTGGCTACAAGACACTTTCTGCGATAGACGCAGCGGACTTCAGACCTAATATAGGCAATTAGTGAACGCTGTATCACGATGATAATATGGCACTTAATTAAAGATGCAGGAGTTAATTCGGCTTGCACCTTTGTTACACATTCTCATGTCCACGGACTGTTGCAAAATCAGCATCCACTGCGAATGCCCGAAGACAATGAAAGACCGGCTCTGCCAACAAGGAAGATATTGGCTCAGCAGCGAGATGGTTGCCTCAGTCGTCGCTTGCAGCAAGAACTGAGCACTGGGTTAGCGTTGGCTGACTCGGCTGCGACCTTCATAGGTCGATTACTCTGATCTGCCCCGCCGGTGCGAGAGGTTTATAGCTCTCGTTCAAATAGGCGGCATTCACAAATATCGTGTTCTCTTCGGAATGGATTCCAGCACCTCCGTGAATGTGTCCGAAGACATGAATCCTGGGTCGCTTCCGTCTCACGGCGTTAAGCAATTCTTCGCAGCCCAAATGAGGACCATCCGAAGTCGTTTGATCGAGGATTCCATATGGAGGCCCGTGCGTGACGAGCACATCGAGTGAATCTGGAATCTGGTCCCAGTGCAGATTCGCTTTTTCACCGCGGGGATACATGAAAGCCCAGTGAAGGAACTCGGGAGTAAAGGGCGACCCCCAAAAAGAGAGCCCCGCGATCGTTGCTCCGCTGTCTTCAAGGTAGATCCCATTTGAAAGAAGCGAACGCGCGTGGCCGGGAGCATTCTCAAACAGCCGATCATGGTTTCCGCCGCAAACTATGCGGTGTGCGAAAGGCTGTTCTCCAAGCCAACGATTGAATGAGATAACTTCCCGCAGGTCGTACCCTGCGTTCATGAAATCGCCGGCGTGCACGAGAATGTCGCCTTCCGGCATCTGCGAAATTCGATCATGGAGACCATGAGTATCTGAAATCAAAACGAGACGCATCTAGCCAAACACCTCTGAGTCGTCACTTCACGCATCAGACGCCCCTTTCTTCCTCTATTGCTTCGATCCAGAGTCTCAGCGTCAGATCTTCGCGCTTTGGATTGCCGAGATAGGGACGAAGCTCGTGTTGGTAACGGTCGCGAAGCATTTCCAGATCGAAAGGAACGACACGAGCCAGGTATCGCACATCGCTTCGATCCCGCTCAATATTGCGTTCGAGTTTGGTAAGCGCCAGATCGTAGGGATCGAGAGCCATTAGGCGCAAATTCTGAAATGCTCCAGGAAACATTTCCTGTAGGCGGCTCTCGTATTCGTAGGGCGGCTGAGCGACCGTGACGCGATCCAGATAGACGCCGTACTTCCGGAATAGAGGACCACCGAGCATTGCCACTGCTGAAAATGCATCTGCCGCAGCACGCGGAGCAATTTCGAGCACATCCACATCAGCCGTAGGACGGCTCAACCCATAAAGCATTGTGACAACGAAACCGCCAATGCAATCGAGGCGCACCGTCGATGCCGCAATTCGGTCCAGCTCGTTCAGGAATGAGCGCCACGGCTCCGGTATCGCTTCATGAGGGCACATAGGTCAAGTGTTTCACGTCGAGATCCGTGAGCAGATTCCAGTGTCGCGCCTTTGGCGGGCGATTCTGCCGAAGCCATTTGCGCTCAGCTTGCGTCATGGAATCGTTAGAGAGCGTGTCCTCTCCTGCGAGTCGAGAACGCTCTATGACGCCCTTGTTCTGCGAGAGGCTCTTCTTTCGTGATGCTTCGCCGGCCTTCTGCGCGTATTCCTCTGCGAGATCTACCACGAATCCAAGCCGGTTCTGGCGGTCATTCAGCTTTGCATTGCGAGTGAGCCACGCCCAATCCATTTCCGGATACGTGTAGACGACCCAAGGAAGTGCCTCAACCACTCTTCGATCAAGTTCGTCTTGATCAAGCGCCAGGAACAGTAATTGAGCTGGGTTGTAGTGGGATTTTCCCCGCAGGTAGGAAAACCCTGGGTATCCCAGCGCAGCTAGTTCTGACTTGAACGCGCTATCGTCCAAAGCCAAAGCTGGATCAACTTCAAGCGGCAAGGCTGTGGGCGGGAGACGAAATACCCTCGTCGCCTGTGCAGCGAGTTCCGGAGTTACCGGACGACGACCTCGTTCGAGCATCGACAGGTAGGCTTGCGTGAGGCCCAGCCTTGACGCTGCCTCTTGCTGCGTGAGGTTGGCTTCCTCGCGTCCAGTTTTCAGCACGTCTCCAGTCATAGAATCCTCGTTGAATCATAGTATAACATTAGTTGTTATATTTCATCGACTTTGGGCCCTCATCGCGAGCGCCGGCATAACCGTCGCAAAAGTAGTGCAGCATAAGAGTTCTCTTTTCAGCGACATAGAAAAGTGAAGCTGCATCAAGAAGTACCTTCGGAGGCTAACAATCAGGGATAAGGGCCGACGCATGCTATTGGTTCCAGATAAGCAGGCATCTGCGGCAGAAGGACGCGATGGCGGCTTTACGGCCCGTGGATCCTCGGAGCGTGTGGAAGAGTGGTTGGAGGGGCTGTTACCTCCATCTAAACGCCGCCATCTATTGCCGGCCCCGAAATTGCCTTATTTGGCGCTGTTATATTCTTCGTCTGTCACAGGCTTTAACCAGATCGTTTTTCCTTTTTGAGTCGGCGTGACCGCGATGTAGGCGAAGGTGCTGTTGGGCGCTGCTCCGTGCCAGTGTTCTACGCCGGGAGCGCACTTGATGATGTCGCCCTTGTGGACGATGCGAATGGGCTGTCCGCGCTCCTGATAATAGCCCGTGCCTTCGGTGATGAGCAGAACCTGGCCGCCGGGATGAATGTGCCAGTCGAGTTTTGCGCCCGGACCGTAGACAGCCTGGGCAATCGAGGGGTCAAAGGTTGCGTCGCCCATCACCAACTCGCTGAGCCAGATGTCGCCGGTGTGATTTTTTGCGGCCGACAACTCACCTTTGGGAAAGACTCGTTCTGTCGTTTGTGCATAAGCTGCGGCGCTGAAACCAACGCCGAAAACGAGGACGAGGAACAAGTGCAAGTTTTTCATGTTTCGAAATCTCCATTCGACAAGTTCGAGCGGTCCATGATGAATGCGCCACGCGGTTGGCACGAGGGCCGCATACTCAGAGCCCGGTCATTTTCAATACGGCCTCGGGCAGACGCGCGCCTTCGAGCTTAAGACTTGAAGCGGCCTCGTCAATTTGTTTGAGATCGCCCTCGGTCAACTTGACATTGACGGCACCCAGGTTTTCTTCAAGACGGTGCAACTTAGTGGTTCCTGGGATGGGTACGATCCACGGTTTCTGTGCCAGGAGCCAAGCGAGCGCGATCTGCGCGGGTGTTGCTCCTTTCCGTGCTGCGACGGACTTAACGAGATCAACGAGAGCCATGTTGGCCTTGCGAGCTTCCGGGGTGAAGCGCGGAACATAATTGCGGAAATCGGTTGGATCAAACTGGGTATTCTCATCGATCTTGCCGGTAAGAAATCCTGCGCCAAGCGGACTGAAAGGAACAAAACCGATGCCAAGCTCTTCAAGTGCCGGCAGCAACTCCGCCTCAGGACCGCGATAGAAGAGCGAGTATTCGCTCTGTACCGCTGTGACTGGCTGCACGGCGTGAGCGCGGCGGATGGTCTGAACCGCAGCCTCGGACATGCCGAAATGAAGAACCTTCCCTTCGGCAATCAGGTCCTTCAATGTTCCGGCAACATCTTCGATCGGCACATTGGGATCGACACGGTGCTGGTAGAAGAGATCGATGTGATCCGTGCGCAGTCTCTTGAGCGCAGCCTCCGCCACCTGCTTGATGTGCTCAGGGCGGCTGTTCGTCCCCATGCGCCGCTCGCCTGTGACCGGATCGATATCAAAACCGAACTTGGTGGCGATGGTCACCTTGTCTCGGATTGGCTCCAGCGCCTCGCCAACCAATTCCTCGTTTGCAAATGGACCGTAAGCTTCAGCCGTGTCGAAGTGCGTCACGCCAAGCTCATGGGCGTTGCGCAGCAGCTGAATCATCTCGGACTTCTCGCCGGCAGGCCCGTAGGCCGAGGTCATGCTCATGCAGCCGAGACCAATGGCCGAGACTTCGAAGTCCCTTCCTAACGTACGCTTTTGCATGTTTTTCCTCGCATGTTCAATTCAGTCAACGGCGCCAAAGACCTTCGGGCGCAATTCAATTTCTTAGGGTCTGTCTTACTGATCTGCACGTTTGCCCGATTCCGTGGCCAATTGCATCACATCGAGGCGCGCTTTCCAGGGATCGGAGATTGCGCCGGCCGAGCCGTCGGGGTGAAACTCAAAGATTACATCTTTGCCCGGCTCCTGGCGTGGCCAGACCGGCAAGCCCGCGCCGTTCGGATCGCCGGTTCTGGCGAAGTTGACCCAGTAGCTTTGCGCCATTCGGGATACGGCCAGATCTTGGGCTGAGGGCGGTATGGGTGGACCAAAGCCTCCGGCACCCAAGGTGCCGAAGACGAACGAGATCTCGCCGCCATGCGGAGTTCCCGGCATTCGGTCCCGCAGAGCGGTCTGCACATAAGAGAAGCGATAGCGATAGGCAGGCGTGCCGTTTGTCGCAAATGCATTTGCGGCGAACCGGGCAGCCTCGGCCTGACCGAAGTCGTTGTTCGCTTCAGAGACGATGACGGACAGATCAGTCGTCCCGTCCGGATCGTAGGCCGCCTTGGCCTGATCGCTCCATTGGCCAAAGCGTGCAAAGAACTGCTCCTTGCTCGTCGATCGTATGCGGGGGCCTGCGGAATCAGCGCTGTTGCTTCCCATCATGATCGGGATATGTGGGGCACGGCCAGCCTTGTATGCGGTCTCCGCGGTTTCAACAATCAGCTTGCCGTCGAGAATCGGCGTGGTCTCAACGAACGTTGGAGGAGCACCGGGCTTGGGCGGGGCGCCCTGAAGAATTTGTTCGGTGCTAAGAGAACGCAAGCTTGCCAGCGCTTTCTGGTCCGTGCCTTCAATGCCCATGGAGCGGGCGAAGTTGATTCCGAGGGTTTGCGCGGAGACCGGATAATTCGGATCAACCCCGTCACTGCTCATGGGCCGCGCCGTGAGCACGCTGTCGCGTGAGCCGCCGGACTCGACGATGGCCTTTTGGAACAGGCCGCGCGCATTGTGAATTGTGAGGAGGCTGTGGATCGAGACACCGCCCGCGGAGAACCCGAAGATCGTGACGTTGTTTGGATCGCCTCCAAAGGCCGCAATGTTGCGCTTGACCCACTGAAGGGACGCGATCTCATCCATGTAGGCGTAATTGCCCTTTAACTCGTCAGGGTGCTCCTGACTCAACGCAGGAAATGCGAAGAATCCGAAGCGTCCCACTCGATAGTTAGCAGCGACCAGGATGACGCCTTGCTTCGCAAACTGGGCTCCCGAGGTTTGC
>JASHPM010000315.1 GCA_030038115.1 Acidobacteriaceae bacterium
ACCCATCAGGCCCCGCGCGAACACGAGCTCGGCCGCCCCGGTGAAGAACGCACTTACCGTCTGGAACTCCGCGTCCTCGCCGACGTCGGCCTCGTGGGTTATCCCAACGTCGGCAAATCCACCCTCATCTCCCGCATTTCCGCCGCCCGCCCTAAAATCGCCGACTACCCCTTCACCACCCTTGAGCCGCAGCTCGGCGTCGTCACCATCGGCGACGCGCCCTATGAAGAAAGCTTCGTTGTTGCCGACATCCCCGGCCTCATCCAGGGCGCGCATCTCGGCGCAGGCCTCGGCGTCCAGTTCCTTCGCCACATCGAGCGCACCCGCCTCCTCGTCCATCTTGTCGATGTGTCGGACTCCAGTGGCCGCCCCGATCCCGTCGAAGATTTCCGCGTCATCCTCGAAGAACTGAAAAGCTTCGGTCACGGCCTCGCCGAGAAACCGATGATCGTCGTCGCCTCCAAAGCCGACATCGCCAATCCCGCCAAGCTCAAAAAACTGGAAACGATGGCGAAGCGCCGCAAGCTCCCCTTCTACGTCATTTCCGCCGTCACTGGCCTCGGCGTCGAAAAGCTCAAGCACGCCATCGGCGCCCGCGTCCGCGACCTCCGCCAAGAGTCCGCTGCCGTCGAAGTGACCGACGCAGCCCGCGCCGCCGGCTGAGCACCAGGCGTTCGCGTTCAACGATTGCAGGCAGGCGAAGGGCAACCCCAAAAACGTGACCTGGCTCCGGGCAATGAAGTGCTGCCCAAAACCTGCGCTCAGCCGGGTACTCCGCCGAGCACTCCTCCCAGCGCTCCGCCGAGCGTCCCGCCGGGTACTCAGCCCGGTACTCCGTCAAGCGTTCAGCCCAGTACTCCGCCGAGCGCTCAGCCGGGCACTCCGCCCGGTACTCAGCCCGGTACTCAGCCCGGTACTCCGCCAAGCTCCAACCCTATCTGTCTCCCTGCCGAGCACCAACCCCATCCCCGGCAAGGTTCACTCCACAGCAAGAACCTTCTCCTTCCGCCATGCACATTTCTACAACTTTATCTCCCGCTTCCACCCTTCAGTACCGTGTCCGGTTCCAAAATGGAACGCAGGCCTCTGACGCACCCGGTTGCGCCCGGCATTCTCTCAGCGCCCTCGCGGTGAAAACTACGCCGCCTGCCGCTCAATCCAGAAGCTGCACGGCCACACATTCTGCCCGTCCAGCGTCGGCGCAAACACCTGCACATCCCGCGGCATCCTGCGGTAGCTCCCCTCCCACCCCGGAAAAGCCTCCCGCAGAACATCGGCGTGGAACTGTTGCATCGCGCTCGCCGACCAGACCACCCGAAACGCCGGGTTAAACGCCAGAAATGCCTCCAGCAGATACTGCTCGCCCCAGAAGCACAGGTTGGTCATCACGAATTTCTCCGGATAGTCCAGCGGCGTGAACACGTCGTGGAAGTGAATCAGAACGCCCCCGGCCAGTTCAGGCACAATGCGCAGCAGCTCGTGCAGCACATCGCTGTCGATCGAGACCACGTGGCTCGAGTCGATGAACAGAATGTCGTCCGCCTGCAGGCTTCGGAACAGGTCCAGCGATACCTGCTGCACGGGTGCTTCGATCAGCTGCGTCAGCCCCGGTACGCCGCTCTTCAGATAAGGCGCCGCATGTGGCTCAATGCTGATCAGCTCCCCCGCGCGTCCCTCATCCTGATTTTTTCTCAGGGCGCTGGCCAGCAGCAGCGTGCTGTTGCCGCCGCCCACTTCGATTACCCGCTTCGGCCTCCGCCCCCGCACGAACGCATACGCCACTTCGGCATCCACGCGCTCAAAGTATCCGTTGTTGAAATGAAACTCCTGCCGATTCCCATTTCCTCGATCGGGAAATGCGCACTCCGCTGCATACGGCAGCAGCTCCGTCTGCAGTGTCCGCATCTGTTCCTCGAGGTCCAGTTCCAGCGCCGCGCACGGGCGGCACGCTTTCCAGTTCTTGCGCGCGAAAGACTTCAGCGGCGGTACCGGAAAGTAAAAGTGGGACGGGGTAATGCTGATTCCAAGCTTCGCCTGCACGGTCTGGAACAGGGAAGACAGCGCCATGCGAAATCTGGCGCTCCGCGTAATGGCCAAGCCCGCACCTCGGATGACAAATGTTTGCGCAGATTTCCTCTCGGACGAATCCCCCTCCCCTCACTCTGTAGGAATGCTTCGGCCGTCCCAAACGCTGCCTGCAATGTCTCCGCGCAGACAATCCTTGCGCCGCGGCCATCGCTTTTCACGGTCGCGGCCCCACCATTCCCTCCCCGCTCTCTGTGTCTTCTGTGGTCAGTTACATCCCCCACAAACTCGCCACGCAAAGCCCCGCCTGCCCCGCCACCACCACCCCCGTCGCCCACAGAAACGCCTTCCTCCACCGCGTCTCCAGCGCATCCGCAAACACTCCGCCCACAAACGCGATTAGAAACGGCAGCGCCCACAGCCACGGCTCCGAATCGACCCCCGTCGTCACCAGCAGCATCAGCGGCGCGCCCACCAGCAGCGGCGTCGTGTTTCCGAAATACCGCGACCGCCGCGAAACCGCATACAGCGCCAGCGCTCCCAACAGCGCAATCGTGAACGCCGCATTTGCCGCCTGCGGAAAAAACCACCGCGCCCCGTCCAGTGAAACCCACATCCGCCCCGCCGCGCTGCGAAAAACGTAACTGAACGCGTCTGGATGAAACGCATACGACGCAAACAGCAGGAAAAACGCCCCCAGCACCCACACAATCAGCAATGTCGGAATGTACGCTCGCCGCCCCTCCGCCACCCACCCCATAAAAATCACGCTGAAAATCAACGCCACCACGAACGCAGCAATATGCGCCGCCGCCGTGAACCCTAACGCCACCGTCAGCAGCACAATTCTCGGCCGCCACTTCTTCCTCGGCCCCTGCAGCGCGTGTCCTACCCCAATCGCCAGATAAATCGCGGAGAAAACCCCCAGCGCGGCCAGAATTTCATTGTTGGGAGCGGTCGACGCCCGCACCACCGCCGGCGCAAAACAATACAGCGCCAGAGAAATGTAACCGCCTTCGTTACCAAACAGCCTGCGCGTCACCCACCACACACACGCGCCCAGCGCCAGCCCGGCCAGCATGAACGGCAGCCGCATCAGCAGCTTGATCGCGCCCACCTCGTGCCGCATCTCCCAAGTCGAAGTCGTCGACGCCTGCCCAAACGCAATACGCTCCAGTGTCAGCGGTAATCCCGCCGCCCGATACGCCAGCGTTCCGTCGTGAATATTCCCGCAGGTCGTGAAGTATCCGGTCAGCGGCGACGGCCGCTCCCACATCTCCCGCCCGCAGCGCGCAAACTGATAATCCGTTTCCGAAAGCGGCCGCCGCGCGCTCACCCACAGGCACTCGCCCAGCAGCAACAGCAGCATCGCCGCCGCAATCTTCTGCGGTCGCGCGAATCGAAATTTCCGCAGCTCTTGTGTTACTCCGCCTGGTCCCATCAAGCTCTCAGCAGTGTACCGAAGGCGCTCGCACCAGCCCTTATGTTCTGCTCACTCCCGCCGATAAACAAAGTGAATCGCCCAGCCAGCGGAACTCTGCTGCGGCGGATCTGCGAGCCCGCATGCCACTCCTTGCCCCCACGCCACCATCCGCAACGCCCCAGCCGGCGGCTTCCTTCCCGCCCCTGACCGCGCCCAGCCGCTTCCTCGGCCGTCAACCCATTCTCGACGCCCAGCGCCGTCTCTTCGGATACGAGCTCCTCTACCGTTCCTGCAAAACGGATCACTTCTCCGGCGATCCCGACCTCGCCACCCGCGAGGTCATCGACCACTGGCTGCTGCTCATTCCCGGCTCCACGCGCACCGCCTCCTTCGTCAACTGCACGCGCAACGCCCTCGTCGAAGGCCTCGTCACCCTCCTTCCACCCGAGTCCACCGTCCTCGAGATCCTCGAGAATATCGATCCTGCCCCCGAACTCTTCGATTGTTGCCTCGCCCTCAGGAAACAGGGTTACCGTTTCGCCCTCGACGGATTCCTCCCCCAGCCCTCCCGAGCCCCTTTTCTCGCTCTCGCCGATTTCATCAAAATTGATTTCCAGTCCGCCGACCATCAGCTCCGCCACGAAATCTACACCATGGCTGCTGGCTGCGGCGCGCGGCTCCTCGGCGAAAAAATCGAAAACGACATCCAGCTCCGCATCGCCATCTCCGAAGGCTGCACCCTCTTTCAGGGATATTTCTTCTCTCAGCCCGTTCTCCTCTCCTCGCGCACCGTTCCCCAAAACTACTTCGTCTACCTCAAGCTCCTCGCCGTGCTCCATCGCGACCCCACCGACCTCCGCAGGCTCGAAAAGCTCATTTCTGCCGACGTCTCGCTCTGCTACCGCGTGCTGCGTTTAGCCAATTCCGCCCTCCAGGGGCACCCCGGCATGATCTCCACCGTTCGCGAGGCCCTGCTTATGGTCGGCGACGACGCCGTTCGCAAGATGGTCACGGTGGCCATGGCCGGCGCTTTGTCCTCCCATCGTTCCACCGCGCTCATCTCCCTCGCCCTCTCCCGCGCTCAGTTTTGCGAACTCGTGGCGCCATCGCTCTCCGCCGAGCCCGCCCAGTTTTACCTCCTCGGTCTCCTTTCCCTGCTCGATGTGCTCCTCGAAACTCCCCTCGATCGCATCCTCCAGACCCTCCCCATCACGCCTGAGATGAAATCCGCTCTTGCCAGCGACGAAAGCGCCGGCGGCCGCGCCCTCGACCTCGTCCGCAGCCTCGAATCCTGCGACTGGCATCGCTGCGAAGTGATCCAGCACAAGCTGGGTCTCGCCGAAGGCGCCATCGCCGCCATGTATGCCCACTCCCTGCGCTGGGCCTCCTCGATGCTCGGCGATGAGACTCATTCACGCTGACTCGCCAGCTCGCGGTCCCTCTTCAGCCACCTCGCCGCCGCTCCCTGTGCCCTGTACCCTGTACCCTCCGCTGTACCCTGCTCCCCGTACCCTGTACCCTATTCCCGATGACCAGCCTGCGCACGGCCAAGCGATTCGTCTTTCCCCTGCTCGGCCTGTGGGTGTTGCTCTACGCTTCGTTCTCCCTGTTCAAGCCGCCGCTGCTCGACGGCGCCGACGCCCTTAACGCGGAAATTGCCCGCGAAATGCTCGTCAGCGGTCACTGGATCACTCCCCACGCCAACGGTATCCCTTACCCGTTGCACCCTCCGCTGCTTTATTGGGCCGTCGCCGTTAGCTTTGCCCTCTTCGACATCAGCGACTGGGCTGCGCGCATGCCGGTCGTCGTCGCCACTCTCGCGCTCTTCATCACCACCTTTTCCTTGGGCCGCCGTATCTTCCGCTCGCCCCCTGCGGGCTTTTACGCCGCCCTGGTGCTCATCACCTCCTACGGCGTCTTCCTTTTCGGCCATCTCCTCCTGCGCGATGTCTTTCTCTGCCTGTGGACCACGCTCGCCCTCAACCTCTTTTGGCGCTCGCTCTCCCAGCAAAAGCACCTTCTCGAAAGCACCCTCGGCTTCGCTGCCTGTTGCGCTCTCGGCGTCCTCACCCAGGGACTCGCCGGCCTCATCCTCCCCATCGTCATCGCATTCCTTTATCTGCTGTGCACCCGCAACCTTCGCTACTACGCGCGCTGGCAGATGCTTCCCGCAGTCGTGCTTTTCCTGGCGCTGGTCCTGCCCTGGCACATCGCCGTTCGCGTCGCGTCCCATCGCGCCGCCATGGTCAGCCTCCTGCCGCCTTTCTCCGGCGGACGCGTCCCGCTCCTCATCTTCTGGCTCCTGCTCCTTCTCTGGATCGCCCCCTGGTCCATCTTCTCTATCCGCGCGCTCCGCATCGGTGCCTCGCCTCATCCCGATCTCCGCCGCCACGCCCGCCTCTTCTGCGGGCTCTGGATCCTCGTCGCCCTCATCTTCTTCAGCTTTACCGCCCGCCAGGAATTCAACCTGCTCTCCGCGCTGCCGCCCATGGCTCTCCTCGCCGGCGGCTGGCTCGCCGAAGACGAATCCCTTCCCCACCACCAGGGCCGCATCTCCGCCTGGATCCTCTTCTTCCTCGGTATGGCTCTGGCCGCCGCCGTCGCCTATTACCTCATCGCCGTGCCGCGTCCCGCCCCCGATGTCGACATCGCCACCCTCCTCCGTCCCAACCCCAGCCACCACGCCGTCTTCTTCGGATTTCTCCTCGACCTCACCCGCTCCGCCATGGGCCTCTTCAAGGTCCCGCT
>JASHPM010000316.1 GCA_030038115.1 Acidobacteriaceae bacterium
GACTTCTATTCGAAATACCTGCGCGGCATTCCGCAGATGCCGGCGCGCTGGAAGCTCTGCGAAGGTCAGGTCGATCGCTACCTCGGCGAAGCCCTCGGCCGGGAGTTCGTCGCCCGTAATTTCTCCCCCCGGACAAAGCAGAAGGTCCTCGTCATGACCGGGCAGATCGAGCAGGCCATGCAGCAGGAGATAGAGAACCTCGACTGGATGAGCCCCGCCACCAAACAAAAGGCCATTGCCAAGCTTCATCTCGTCCAGAACAAAATCGGCTATCCCGACAAATGGCGCGACTACTCCTCGCTCACCATCGAGCGCAACGACTACTTCGGCAACGTCGTGCGCGCCCACGCTTTCGAGGCGAGGCGCGACTGGGCCAAGGTCGGCAAGCCCGTCGACAAGAGCGAGTGGTTCATGTCTCCGCCCACCGTCAACGCCTACTACGACCCGCAGATGAACAACATCAACTTCCCCGCCGGCGTTCTGCAGCCGCCGCTCTACGATCCCAAAGAAGACGATGCGCCCAACTACGGAGACACCGGCGGCACCATCGGTCACGAGCTCACCCACGGCTTCGACGACGAGGGCCGCCAGTTCGACGGCAACGGCAATCTTACGGATTGGTGGACGCCCGCCGACGCGAAAGGCTTCGATGAGCACATCACCTGCCTGCGCGATCAGTTTGCCGGATACACCATCGTCGACGACATCCACATCAACTCGAAGCTCACCAGTGGCGAAGACACCGCCGACCTCGGTGGCACCCTGCTCGCGTACCTCGCCTGGAAGAAGCAAACCGCGGGCATGCATCTCCAGCCGCAGGACGGCTTCACGCCCGATCAGCGCTTCTTCATCGGCTATGCGCAGTGGGCCTGCGAAAACGAGCGGCCGGAGAATCTGCGCGTCAGCGCCATCACCGACCCGCACTCGCCCGGCAAATACCGCGTCAACGGCATCGTCTCCGATCTGCCCCAGTTCGCGCAGGCTTTCGGCTGCAAAGCCGGCCAGCCTATGGTCAGCGCGATGGCCTGCAAAATCTGGTGAGAATGGGCTGAGCACTTCGGGCTTTTGGCTGACTGCGGACTGCTGGCCGCTGGCTGCTAATTAACAAACATGCAGTCCCCGTAAGAAAAAAATCTGTACCCCTTCTCCACCGCATGCCGATACGCAGCCAGTGTCCTTTCCCGTCCCGCAAACGCGCTCACCAGCATCAGTAACGTCGACTGTGGCAAATGGAAATTCGTCAGCAGCGCCCCCACCACGCGAAACTCAAATCCCGGCGCGATAAAAATGCTCGTCTCGCCGGAATGCGCCGCAAAGTCCGCCCCACCCCGAGCGCAATGTTCTAAAGTCCGCACCGTCGTCGTCCCCGCCGCCACAATCCTCCGCCCCTCCCGCCGCGCCGCATTCAGCGCTGCTGCCGTCTCCTCGGCAATCGTGTACCGCTCCGCATGCAGCCGCACGTCCTCCACCCGCTCCACCCGCACCGGCTGGAATGTCCCCAGCCCCACGTGCAGCGTCACATACGCAATCTCTACGCCTCGCGCCCGAATTTCACTCAGAATCTCCGGCGTGAAATGCAGTCCCGCCGTCGGCGCGGCCACCGACCCGCGCTCCCGCGCGTACACCGTCTGGTAGCGCTCGCGATCCCCCTCCCGATCCTCGCGGTGGATGTACGGCGGCAGCGGCGTGTGTCCCAGCTGCTCCACGGCTCCGAAAAAATCTTCAACTGCCTCGAACCGCAGCGTCCGCTCCCCAAACTCCCCGTGTGCCGTCACCTCAGCCCGCAGCTCGCCGTGGCCAAAACTAAGTGTCTCGCCCGTCAGCACCTTCCTTCCCGGCCGCACCAGCACCTTCCATTCCCACTCCGCCAGCTGCTCCGCCAGCAGCACCTGCACGCGCCCCGTTGTCTGCCGAACCCCGTGTCTGTCCGCCTGTGTATGCAGGCCCCGGCGATGCGCAAACAGACGCGCCGGAATCACGCGGCTGTCGTTCAGCACCAGCAGATCGCCCACTCGCAGCATCTGCGGAAAATCGCGAAACCCGCTATCGAACCACCTGCCTGTCGCACGGCTCAACCCCAGCATTCGCGCGCCCGCGCGATCCGCCAGCGGCTCCTGCGCAATCAGCTTTTCGGGAAGATCGAAATCGAAATCCGCAACCAGCATGCTGGACGATTCTAATTCCGCCGCGCGATATGCTCTTCGGCCCTGATCCGAGCACGCTCCAGTGCCTCGTTCAGCTCCACGCGCTTCGCCTCCAGCGTTGCCGCATCCGCATCGGCCGCCGGAGCACTGACCAGTCGCGCCCAGCTCACCACCACCCGCGAAAACGGCAGCGGCACCAGGAACCGATCCCACGACCGCATCGCCCACGCGCGCGCCGGCAGCAGATAAAAACTGCCCATCGGCTCCCCCGTCATCGCCGCCAGCTTCACCGGCCCAATTTTCGTCTCGTAGATCGGTCCCCGCGGCCCATCCGCCGTGAACACCACCGGCATGCCCTCCGCCAGCACGTCGCGCAGCGCCATCAGCCCCGCCCCGCCGCCCCGCGAGCTCGACCCGCGCACGCTCCCATACCCCAGCAACCCCAGCGTGCGCGCGATTAGCTCCCCGTCGAAACTCTGGCTGATCAAAATCGAGCAGCGAAATTTCCTGAAGTACCACCCCGCCGGCAGCGTGCATCGATGCCAGAAGCAAAAAATCCCTCGCGCCGGGGGCGTCGCCGGCGTCGCGCCCTCCTCGGCGATCACCTCGAACCGCAGCGTCATGCCCACCATCGCCAGCAGCAGCGCCGTCAGTTTCGGAACCACCCACAGCGCCACGCGCTGCCCAAACGTATAGTCCTCGCTCACGTTACCGATTGTAGCCACCGCACCGGCGCCGCCCCGCAACCAGCGTCGCAGCGCAACCGGCCGGTCGAGCAACGTACCTCAACACGCACTCCCACTGCGGTCATCGCCCCAGCGCACCAACGTCTCCCCTGCTCCCCCGATTGTGCTAGAGATTCGCTCCCTCAAACGGACCAACATATTTCCGGGAGCAGTTTTCCGGCGATGAAGCGACTGGTGATTTTCGCTCTGCTTCTTGCGTGCGCCCTCTGCGCGGTGGCATAGGCCTGCCCGCGCCAGGCGTCAGCCCCATCGGCCGGCCTGCCCCGGTAGTCCCACGCCGTGGCTGAGAAATACCGGCGACCCACCACCGGAATCGCCGCTGCCCATCGCTCATTGGCCGGATTTATTCGCCCGACGTCGTCACCGGCACCGGCGCGTTCTTCGGCGTCGCAATGTATCCCTTGATCTGGTTCTTGTCGATGTTGTTCACCACCAGCTCGTACAGCAGATGATCCTTGCCTGTGTAGAACTGGATCGGCTCATCCAGGTTCCGATCCTTCTTCTGGATCTCCTTGTCGTCCGAATAAACCACCAGCGTGAACTTGCTGTGCTTCGGATCGGTCTTCTTCAGCTCCAGCGCCACCGTCGCTACCGCCTTCTTCTCGTTCCTCGCCAGCGTGAACTCGTAGTAGTTCCGGTCGCCCAGGTGCTTCAGAACGTCCAGCTCCTTGGCGTTCGTCGCGATCAGCCCGCTCTGCTGGCCCAGATCGCCCTTCATGCTCTGCATCTGCGCCTCGGCATTCTGCAGCTCTGTCTTCGTGGCGCTCAGATCCGTCTTCACCCCGCCCACGTCTGTCTTCACCCCGGAAACATCGCTGGAAACCGAGCTGATCTGCTTCTGCGCCTGTTGCAGCTGCTTCGCGTCCGCCTGCTGCCGCGCCAGCAGGTCCTGCGCCTTCTGTTCCAGCTGCTTCTGCGTCATGCCCAGGCTCTGGCCCAGCGTCTCCGTGGTCACCTTCAGCCGCGCGTTCGTTTGCTCCAGCGCCGCCGCCAGCTTTTCATTCTGCTGTTGCGCCGAAGCCACCTGCGCTTCCGCGTGCGTCAGCCGCCCCGCCAGCGTGTAGCTCCAGATCAGCCCCGCGATCGCGCACAGCACCGCCAGCGCCAGCACCCCGATAAATACCCCCGAGTAGCTCCTCTGCTCCGGCACTCCAGGTGTTTCGTCCATATCCGCCTCTTTGCCCTTTCCAGGAACCGCTGTTGCGAACTGTACCCCAGGATTGCCCGCCCCTGCAATGTCCACCTGCGCGCCCCCGCCCGCTTCTGCAACCCTGCGCACCGGCGGATAATCTATGACGTATGCCCCGCTATCAATATCGCGAGATTGAGCCCAGCCGCGAAGCCAAAGAAGTCTTCAACCGCTGGGTCGACTACCTGGACGACGAATTTTCCCGCCACACCAACGTCGCTCTCCGCGGCGAAATCGTCCGCGACAATCTGCATCAGCTCCTGCTCGGCCGCCCCCACGGCGGCCGTCTCAATTTCACCCTCGCCACCGAGCTGCCCTTCAACGTCCTCCAGCTCTCCCTCGATCCCGCCAACGTCACCCTCGAACCCGAGTACTACGGCGACATCGACGCTGACCGTTACGCTGTTATCAAACCTCTCGTCTGGTTCTGGCGCATGTTCGATCGCTCCCCGGTCGCCCTCAATCACTGGCTCGGCTTCCGCCTCCGCGCCATGCTCGGCAAACACATCTTCAAAAGCATCGGCAGGAACGTGAAAATTTACCACGGCGTCGAGTTCACCTTCGGTTACAACCTCACCCTCGAGGACGACGTCATCATCCACAACCACGTTCTCCTCGACGATCGCGGCGAGCTCGTCATCCGCAAAGGTACGTCCATCTCCGAATACGCCGCTGTCTTCTCCCACGCCCACGATCCCGTGGAGGCCTGCATCATCCAGCATCGCCGCACCGAAGTTGGACCCAACGCGCGCGTCACCTATCGTTCCCTCGTCATGCCCGGCGTTCGCGTTGCAGAAGACTCCATGCTCGCCGCCCAGGCCGTCGCCACCCACGACCTCGAGCCACACTCCATCGTCGGCGGCGTTCCGGGGCGCAAAATCAAAGCCAAGAAAGACGCCCGCCGCCTCGGCGAAAAAGACGGCGCCGGTCCCTGCGAGGAACTCCCGCCCACCGACTGAGCGGCAACTGACCTGGATGTAGCTGAGAAAGCCCGCTTCCAGCTTCCCGCTTCCCGCTGCTTCTTCGCTGACCGCCTCATCGCTGACCGGCTCTTCGCTGACCGCCTCTTCGCTGACCGCCTCATCGCTGACCGGCTCTTCGCTGACCGGCTCTTCGCTGACCGGCTCCTGGCTACCGGCTACCGGCTACCAGCTTCCCGCTTCCCGCTTCCAGCTTCTCGCTTCCAGCTTCCAGCTTCTCGCTTCCAGCTTCCAGCTTCTACCTTCCCGCTTCCAGCTTCCCGCTGCTTCTTCGCTGACCGCCTCATCGCTGACCGGCTCTTCGCTGACCGGCTCCTGGCTGACCGGCTCCTGGCTACCGCTACCGGCTACCGGCTTCCCGCTTCCCGCTCCTTTCCCTGTTATCCTCGAATCGACTTCCGATGGATCAATTCCACATCCTCCTCGCGATCTTCGAGTTCGCGGTCCTCCTCTTCTCGCTCAGCCTGCACGAGGCTGCGCACGCCTGGATGGCTAACCGCCTCGGCGATCCCACCTCCCGCATGCTCGGCCGCGTCACCCTCAACCCCCTCAAACACATCGATCTCCTCGGTACTGTCATCCTGCCCCTCATCATGCTGTTCGTCAGCCCAGGCTTCATCTTCGGATGGGCCAAGCCCACCCCCGTAACTCCGTCCAACTTCAAAAACGTCACCCGCGACGACATTCTCACCACCATTGCCGGCCCTGGCAGCAACCTTCTCGCCGCCCTCGCCGCCACCCTGGCCATGCTCCTCGTCTCCCGCACCAGCACCAGCGGCGCCAACATCGTCCATCAAATCGCTGCCACTGGCGGCCTCGACCCCACGCTCATGGCTTCCAACCCCACGCTCTACCCGCTCGTTTATCTCTTCTATCTCGCCATGTTCCTCAACCTCATCCTCGCCGCCTTCAATCTCCTCCCGCTGCCGCCTCTCGATGGCTCCCACGTCTTTCGCCACATGCTGCCTTACAACGCGCTCCGCGTCTATGACTCGCTGGGCATATTCAGCCTCATTCTCATTCTCGTCGTGGGCGGCCGCGTCATCGGCTTCGTTGTCAACCCCGCGTTTCTCTTCCTCAGAGAAGTTCTTCTTACCTTCTGAACTCGCCCGGCTCGTTCGCGAAATATAATCCGTAGCGTTGCGGAAAATCATGCCCGGCAAATCAGCTTCGCTCCGTTTCTGTGCTGCAACCGCGGTTGCGGCGCTCATCGCCTTCGCCGCTTCTCGCCCTGCGCCTTCCCAGCAGCCTTCGTTCCGCGCCGCCGATGGCCACTTCCTCCTCAACGGCAAGCCCTTCCGCATCATTTCCGGGGAAATGCATTACGCGCGCATTCCGCGAGCATACTGGCGCGACCGCCTGCGCATGGCAAAGGCCATGGGGCTGAACGCTGTCACCACCTATGTCTTCTGGAACGACCATGAACCCCGGCCCGGCGTCTACGATTTCTCCGGCAACCTCGACGTTGCCGAGTTCGTCCGCGAAGCGCAGCAGGAAGGCCTTTACGTCATCCTTCGCCCCGGCCCCTATTCCTGCGCCGAGTGGGAATTCGGCGGCTTTCCTTCGTGGCTGCTCAAGGACCCCGGCATGGTGGTGCGTTCCCGCAACCCGCAGTTTCTCGCCGCCGCCCGCGCCTGGCTGTTGCGCCTCGGCAGGGAAGTGGCGCCCCTCCAGATTGGCAACGGCGGCCCCATCATCGCCGTGCAGGTCGAAAACGAATATGGCTCCTACGGTGACGACCATGAATACATGGAAGACATCCACCACATGCTCGTCGACGCCGGATTCACCCAGTCTCAGCTCTACACCGCCGATGGCGCTGAAGAAGTGCCGCGCGGCAGCCTGCCCGAGCTGCCCGCGGTCATCAACTTCGGCCCCGGTGAAGCGCAGAAATCCTTCGCCGTTTTGAAGTCGCTGCGTCCCGGCGGCCCCTTCATGAACGGTGAATACTGGGACGGTTGGTTCGATCACTGGGGCGCGCCCCACGAGAAGACGAATGCCGATCAACAGGCCGCCGATCTCGACTGGATCCTCCGCCAGGGCTACTCCATCAGCATTTATATGTTTCACGGCGGCACCAGCTTCGGCTGGATGAACGGCGCCAATTCCAACGGGACCAATTACGAGCCCGACGTCACCAGCTACGACTACGACGCGGCGCTCGATGAGAGCGGCCATCCCACGCCCAAGTATTTCCGCTTCCGCGACGTCATCGCCCGCGCCACCGGCGTCACGCCTCCGCCCGTGCCCACCGCGCCCTCCGCCGCCACCGTCCCCGCCATTGCCCTCGAGCGCTCCGCTTCACTCTGGGACAACCTCCCCCCTCCCGTCCATTCCGATCAGCCCCTCACCATGGAAGAAATGGACCAGGCCTACGGCTACATCCTCTACCGCACCGTCATCGCCGGGCCCGTCACCGGCGACCTCACCCTCGGCGCGGTCCACGATTACGCCCAGGTCTACGTCGACGGCAAGCTCACCGGTACCATCGACCGCCGCCTCAACCAAGGCTCCCTTCCGCTCGACATCGAGGCAGCTCACGCCGACCTCGACATCCTCCTCGAAAACACCGGCCGCGTGAACTACGGCCCGTCGCTGCCCACCGAGCGCGTCGGCCTCCTCAAGGGCGTCACTCTGGCCGGCCATCCACTCACCGGCTGGGATAACTACTCGCTGCCCATGCTTACGCCCGGCGCGCTCCCGTACGCAACCGAGCCGTGCCATGGGCCCTGCTTCTACCAGGCCTCTTTCACCGTCGACCACCCCGCTGACACCTTCCTCGACACCAGCTCCCTCGGCAAAGGCATGGTCTGGATCAACGGACGCCCGCTGGGCCGTTTCTGGCACATCGGTCCGCAAAAAGCGCTTTATCTCCCCGCACCCTGGCTCAAACCCGGCCGCAACCAGGTCGTCGTCTTCGATCTCCTGGGGGAACCCGGACGAACGCTGCAGGGCCTCGATCACCCCGTCCTCGATGCACCCATCGGGAAAGGACCGTGACAGAACCGGGCAGTCCCGCATAGCGATCCGTTCATGAATCGATCTCCGTCCCTGTTGCATATTCATTGCTAAGGAGCCGCCACACATGACCCAATCCCACGGGTACGCCGCGCGGAGTGCCACCGCCCCGCTGGCGCCGTTCAAATTCACTCGCCGCGAACTCCACGACCACGACGTCCACGTCGACATCCAGTTCTGCGGCGTCTGCCATTCCGATATCCACTTCGTCCGCAATGAATGGGGCAACGCCGTTTATCCCGTGGTTCCCGGTCACGAAATCGTCGGCCGCGTCAAAGCCGTCGGTTCGGCGGTCAGGAAATTCAAGCCGGGTGACCTGGTCGGCGTCGGCGTCATCGTCGACTCGGACCGCACCTGCCCCAGCTGCCGGGCCCGAGAAGAGCAGTACTGCGAAGGCGGCGTCACCCTCACCTACGGCGCCCGCGATAAGTACGGCGACCTCACCCAGGGCGGCTATTCCAATAACATCGTCACTGACGAACATTTCGTCCACAGCGTCTCGCCCAAACTCAATCCCGCGGGCGTTGCCCCGCTCCTCTGCGCCGGCATCACCACGTACTCACCGCTTCGCCACTGGAAAGTCGGCCCCAACAGGAAGGTCGGCATCATCGGCCTGGGCGGCCTTGGGCACATGGCGCTCAAATTCGCCCACTCCTTCGGCGCGCACGTCGTCCAGTTCACCACTTCGGAATCGAAAATCGCCGACGCCAAACGCCTCGGCGCCGACGAAGTCGTTATCTCCAAAGATGCCACTGCCATGAAGAAGCAGGCCAACTCCTTCGACTTCATCATCGACACCGTCTCCGCGCCGCACGACATCGATCCGTACCTCGAAGCCCTCAAACGCGACTCGACCTACGTCCAGGTCGGCCTGCCCGAGAAGCCGCCGGTCATCGATCCCGGCAATCTCCTCTTTAAGCGCCGCAGCTGGTCCGGGTCGATTATCGGCGGCATGGCCGAAACCCAGGAGATGCTCGACTACTGCGCCGCGAAGAACATCACCGCCGACGTCGAAGTCATTCCCATCCAGCAGATCAACGAGGCCTTCGAGCGCGTCGTCAAAGCCGATGTCAAATACCGCTTCACCATCGACATGTCTTCGCTCGGCGCATAAAACACAAATGCGGGAGAAGTGATCTTCTCCCGCATCCGATATACCCGCTTCCGCCTTCCAGCTACTGGCTACTCGCTACTGGCTATCGGCTTCCCGCTCCCAGCTCCCCGCTCCCTGCTTCCGTCTTCCAGCTTCCTGCTTCCGTCTTCCGGCTCCCAGCTACCGGCTCCTGAACTGCTTTCCCATCCGGTACACTACCCCCACCGAGATCGCGAACTGCTCCGCAAACCCGTTGTGCCCGAAGTCCGTCAGCGTCGCATCCGGCGCAATGCGAAACACCAGCCTCGGCGACCGGTTCAGATCGATCGACCCGCCCATCGCCGCCGCGGTCGTGAACTGATTCGAAAAGAAACCCACCGTCTGAGTCGACACGCCGTTTAGTCCCTGCGTGAAATCTCCGTACGCTGTTCCCCAGAACGCATGCAGCATCATCGCCGCATGCTCGTTGCGCAGCAGGCGAAACTCCGGCCCGCCCAGAAACATATGCTCGCTTACAAACGGACCCTCGATGGGACCCGCATTCGGTCCGCTGCCCGTGCAGCTCCCGCAATTCGGCTGGGCGCCGCTCGTCCCGTAATAACCGCGCACATTCGCGCCTATGCCCCAGCGCGTCCCCAGTTCCCTCACGATCCGCGCATCGAATCCGCCCAGGTTTGCGCCCTGCAGCAGATTCGGTCCCGCATCGAAATGCGAATACGCAAACCCGCCGTACAATTCCCACGGATAGTCGTAGCGAACCCCCGCCAGCGGCGCCGGGGGCGGCAGCTGCGGATTCGGCGGCGGGCTCTGCACCTGCCCTTCAGCCCCCACTCCCATCAGGCACATCAGGGCGGCCATCGCCGCCACTCCCAGACCAACACTCCACCTTCTCTTCAACAGACCAATCCTCCGGCAAATCCAGGCAAGTCCATCAAACTGCGTCGCAGGTTTCCAGGATACATGACCGAACCGCCTCCTGTCCCCCTCCGGCCTCGCCCTCCCGCTCCTATAATCCTGGAAAGATGTCCAGCCCCAGCCCGCCCTCGCGACAATCCTTTGACTCGCTCGACGCCATGATGCGAGCGTATGCGGAAGAAGCCGTGCGCCTCGCCGAAACCGATCACGGCATGACCCTCGATTATTCGGTGGAATCGATTGCGCTCCTCGAAACCATACTCTCCGCACGCACCCCTGTGCCGGAGAACGACCTAGAAGAGACCACCCGCCTCTGGGGCGGCTACTACGGCGAAATCTTCCGCACAAAATACCCCGCCGAGTGGATCATGGCCGTCTACCCCGGCCCGCTCAACTCCGGACGCTCCGATGCCGGCGCGGAACTCGCCATGCCCGCCCTCGACATCCGCGGCTCCCACGTCTACCCGCTGCTCAAAATCTTCCGCCGCCTCACCCTCGGCCCCTCCGAGGACCTCGCCGCCTTCTACGCGAAGGTCGCCACCACCCTTGATGCAAGGAAGCCTTGACAGGGCGTGCAGTTGCGATGACCGCAAGAGACAAAGTATTCGTCCTCTCCTTCGGGCGCCAGCCCGATCCCGGAGACGGCCTCGTTGCGGGCAGCTATAAAGTCCTCAATTCCTTCGACGAGGCAAGCTGGAAAGCGCCAGGCGGGGCGATAGCGACGGCTACGGAGAGACTTGGAATCAAGGTGCAGGAACTTGATATTTAGGTCCCAAAAACCCTGAAGCCGACCTCGCGGCCGGCTTCGCACCCTGCCCTCCAAGGAACAGGGGTAATCGTATATATCGATTCTAGGCGCTTAGACAGAGCTGTCAAGCGTTAAGGTAGTGCTTTGCGCACTACGGAAGGCCATTTGCGTGAGAGCGCATGTCTACATTGACGGATTCAACCTCT
>JASHPM010000317.1 GCA_030038115.1 Acidobacteriaceae bacterium
TTCCGGCTAACACGATCCAACGGCGGCGATCCATGGGAGACATGAACAGCGATTATAGCTGGCGGTCAACGGAGGTCTGCTGACGGGCACTGGGTCCGGCAGAATTCAAAATGACCCAGTGTCGAAGTTTTTGGAAATTTTTGGCGGAAAGGTGGGGGTTCGGTCGCACGGAGTGCCCGGCGGGGCACGCGAGTGCGACCGAACCCAAGGAGGGCGCTTCACCACCCCGTCGTGCCAAAGGCGGGCACGACGGGGGCCCCGGGACGCGCCGTCTTTTTTGGCACCCGTTCGGCGCGCACCTCGCTACGCTCGGAGCTTGCTCAGGGCAGGCTCTGAAGTCGTGCCCTGACACAAAACCCGCATTGCGGTAGTGCGGAAGGTGGTGGAATCCCACATCTGCCAACAACGGGCAGAGCCATTCGACTCGCTTCGCTCGCTCAGGCCAGGTTGTCGGGCACCCGGCCAACAACGGGCAGATGTGGGGCACCCGGCACCCGGCGATTGCACAGACGCCGGCCGGTTGCGGTGGCGGTGGACACGGCTCGCCTGGTGCGCGAAGAACGGGCGAGGCCCATTTTTCGGGGCTAAGGCCGGGGTTCGGGCGCGCGGCGTGCCCTTAGAGGGCACGCGAGTGCGACCGAACCCAAGGAGGGCGCTTCGCGCCGGCTTTTCGGCATGCCTGAAGGCATGCCCTGACACAAAGCCTATAGCTGTGGTGCCGGCGGTGGTGGAATCCCATGTCTGCCAAAACCGGGCAGACATGGGGCACTCAGCGAAGACTGGGGCACCGGGCAACAGGAAGGCCGCCGTAAGCGCGGCGGCCTTCTGGGTGATTCGATGGAGCTGGTTTAGGTGGTGGACGCCAGACGTTCCTGCAGCATTTCCGACTTAATGCGCAGAATCACGTTTGCCGCCGTCGTCCAGTACGCGGGGTCGGAACCTAAACTGGACACGCTTTTGGCTACCGCGAGGTTGTTGACCAGCGCTTTGTAGAGGTCATCCGCAGTCCGCTTGAATGCCTGCTTCCAATCGACGATCCATCCGAGCCTGCCAGTTTTCGGATCGACCTGAAGCAGTTCTCGAAATGCACCCGCCAACGGTAGGCTTGCAGCCAGGTCGAGCCGATGGCGGGTCTTATAGCCGAGGCTCGGGTACGTGAGATCGTCCTTCAGCTGGTCGACGACGCCTAGGCCGCCGAAGCGGTTTCGCGCCTTCATATTTTCCTTGCTGCTGAACTGCGACTCAATGTACTCCGGCAGAAAAGCAACGTCGACCATCACATCCGCAAGCGCCAGAAACTCGTCTCGCGTTTTTTGGTCGATGTACATTTTGAGCGCCTTGCCCTTGCTTTTGTAAAGTTGCGGACCTAGGGCGGGCTTATCCTTCAAAAAGCAACCGAGTCGCTGCACGATGTCCCGAACGTCCCAAGTGCCAGCGTCGTTTTCGCGGAAGGAAATGCTGCTGATGTCGAAGCCGTGGTCGGTCAGAATGTCTTTCAAAGGTTGGAATTCATTCCGATACTCATCCATCGTATGCTCTTTCACCTGGGTGGAGGTGTTGAGCGCTTCGACCATTTCTTCAGGGGAAACGTAGGCAGCCTTCGACGTCATGAAACGGACCCGGACATAAGGCTCCGTCCAGCCCTCGATCGCCTTGAGCGCATCAATCCGCGCGACCGTGTCTGAGATGACCGCAAAAGTGTGTCCGCCATCGCCGATACCAACCTTGCGGGCATCCATAACGTCGGCGTCGAGGACGTCGACATCATCATCTTTTTCAAGGTGAACGTTTAAGTGGCGCGATCCGCCAGCATTGGGTTGGGTGAGGTCGAACGCGGCGCAGATGAAGGTGATGCCGCGGTTCTTGATGTGAAACGCCCGTGGGTTCTTTTCCACGGTCTCAATCATTTTTCGGTAGGGTTTGCTGCTTTCCTTCGGCTTGCGAACGTTCGCGTTGCCGGGAACTAGCTTGTTAACTTCGCTGAAAGGAAGGAGAGTTTCGAGGTGGTGAAGGCTGGGATCAAAGGGGTCCTTGATCCGTTTGCAGAAATCCGCATCGCTCACGCGAAGCGCGATAAGGGTGTTCATATAGTCTCCAATTCGGCGTATGCCGGAATAGGCTACGGTGTCGCAGCCAACTCCTTTATACCACATCGGGCGTTTGCAGGCGGAAGCGAGGCGGTTTCATCACGATTCGTTCGGGATTGGGAGTGAATCGGCTGGCGCTTCCGCCGAGTGGAAGTGGGTGTGGATCTGTTCGGCGGTTTTGGGGGAGACGACGGCGGCGAGGCTCTCCAGGCTGGCGGTGGAGACGCTGCGCAGGCTGCCGAAGTGTTCGAGCAGGCGCTGGCGGGTGCGGGCGCCGACGCCGGGGATGGCCAGCAGTTCGGAATCGCGGTCGCGCATCTCGCGGCGCTTGCGGTGATAGGCGATGGCGAAGCGATGGGACTCGTCGCGGATGCGCTGGACCAGATGCAGGACGGGCGAGCGGCGGTCGAGGACGATGGGCTCGTTCTCCTGGCCGTAGAGGTAGATGACTTCTTCTCGCTTGGCGATGGAGGCGAGGGGTTGGGTGGTGATCCCCAGGGATTCGAGAGCTTCAGCGGCGGCGTGGAGCTGGCCGAGGCCGCCGTCGATGAGGATGAGAGAGGGGAGGGGGCGATGGTTCGAGCCGCG
>JASHPM010000318.1 GCA_030038115.1 Acidobacteriaceae bacterium
GCGTTCGCTTTATTTTGCTCTTGCGTCCGTCCTCGACCGCTTTCACCTGCTGCACTATGGACTGGCTCTCATCCTGGCCTTCGTTGCCTTCAAAATGCTGGCCGCGCACTGGATCGCCATCCCCATCGGCGTGTCGCTGGTCGTCATTGTTTCGATTCTGGCCATCTTCGTTGTCCTGAGCAGAACCCTCCCCGCCGCAGGGATTGCCCCGGGCCGCGCCGTCTGACGGTTTCCCGCTTCCATCTCGCCGCGTTATAGTTTCTCTGCATCGTTCGGGAGGAGTGGTTATGAAAGTGGGCATTCTGGGTTCCGGTATCGTCGGCCAAACCCTGGCGGCGGGTTTTCTGAAGCATGGGCACGAAGCTATGATCGGCACCCGCGAGCCGTCGAAACTCGCCGACTGGAACAAAGCCAACCCCAAAGGCCGCATCGGCAATTCCAGCGACGCGGCGAAATTTGGAGAGGTCATCATCCTCGCCGTCAAAGGCGGAGCGGCCGCCGATGCGCTGCGCGCCGCGGGCAAAGCCAACCTCGCCGGAAAGACGGTTGTCGACGCCTGCAACCCGATCGCCGAAGCCCCGCCGGATCACGGTGTCCTGAAGCTCACCACGAGGCAGGGCGACTCGCTGATGGAGCAACTACAGCGCGAGTTCCCCGACGCTCACTTCGTCAAAGCCTTCAACTCCGTCGGCAGTACGCAGATGATCAATCCGCACTACGCGGGCACTAAACCAACCATGTTCATCTGCGGCAACAACGAAGCGGCCAAAAAAGCTGTGGCTGGGATCCTGGATCAATTTGGCTGGGAGACCGCCGATATGGGCACGGTGGAAGCCGCGCGCGCCATTGAACCGCTCTCCATGCTGTGGTGCATCCTCGGTTTCACAAAGAACGAGTGGACGCACGCCTTCAAGCTGTTGCGGAAATAACCTAAACCATCACTTTAGCGGCGGCGAAATCAAAAAACGAAACCGGCTCGCCCTTCGCAATAAGCGAGTGCTTCCCGAACTTCGCATCGTCGCGCTTCGGAAAGTCGTTGCGGTAGTGCGCGCCGCGGCTCTCTTTGCGAGCCAGCGCTGACCGCACGATCAGCTCGCCGACCGTCAACAGATTTCCCAGCTCGATGGCCTGGCGATCCAATATTTCTTCAGGGATCGCGCTGCCCATGCTCCGCAGCTCTTCGTTTGCAGCGCTCAGTCCCTCAGCATCGCGCAACAAGCCTGCCTTTTCCCACATGGTCTTTTGCAATTCACGCAGAGGCTGGGAAAAGTCTCTCCGCTCATCATCGGGCACACGCCTGGCCCTCCCTGTAACCTGCAGCCTGTCACCGGTACCCTGTGCCCGTTGCTCTGCTCCGAGCATTGCCTCGGCCGCGCGCGCGCCGAACACCAGCCCCTCCAGCAGCGAATTGCTGGCCAGCCGGTTGGCTCCGTGCACGCCGGTGCAGGCGACCTCGCCCGCCGCGTACAGCCGCGGCAACGACGTTCGCCCATGCACGTCCGTCCTGACACCACCCATCAGATAATGCGCAGCCGGCCGCACCGGGATCAGGTCGCGCCGCAGATCCAGTCCGTGCTCCGCCAGGAATTTCGAAATCCCCGGAAACCGCGTCGCCGGATCGACCTTCGTCACGTGCCGCATGTCGAGCCAGACCGGGAGGGTCACACCGGCCGGCCCCATCCCTTCGCGGGTGATGGCGCGCGCCACCACATCGCGTGGGGCCAGCTCCAGCAGCTGGTGATACCGCTCCATGAATCGGTCGCCGCGCGCGTTGCGCAGATACGCTCCCTCGCCCCTCAGCGCCTCCGACAGCAGGAACCGCTGCACTCCCGGCAAACTCAGCGCGGTGGGATGAAACTGGTAGAACTCCGTGTCGGCAATCTCGGCTCCCGCGCGCCACGCCATGGCGATGCCGTCGCCAGTAGCGACTGCCGGATTGGTCGTCTCGCTGTACACCTGGCCGGCGCCGCCGCTGGCCAGCAACACCGCGCGCGCCCGCACCTGCGTCACCGTGCCGTCGCGGCCGAGCAGCATCACGCCACCCACCGTTCCGTCCTCAACCAGCAGCTCCGTCGTCGTCGTCCATTCCAGCAGGGTGATATTGGGAATCGCACGTGCATGGCGCAGCAGCGATTGCCCAATCTCCGCTCCGGTGGCGTCGCCGTGCGCATGCAGAATGCGATTGCGGCTGTGCGCGCCCTCCCGCGTCAGCATGAGCTTGCCGCCCTCGCGATCGAAGTCGGTTCCCCAGCGCAATAACTCCTCGACGCGCACAGGACCTTCTTCCACCAGCACCCGCGCCGCTTCGCGATTCACCAGGCCATCGCCGGCATTCACCGTGTCGTCCAGATGCAGCGCGACATCTTCTTCGCCGCTCATGGCGACGGCGATGCCGCCCTGCGCGTAGTACGTGTTCGATTCGTCGAGCGCTTCCTTCGTGACCACAAGCACCCGGGGCCCCCGGCGAGCTTGCTCGCTGGGGTGGAGCACCCGGGCCCCGTCGGCGGCCAGGCCGATCGCCGCGCGCAGCCCGGCGATCCCCGCGCCCACAACCACAAAGTCTGTTTCCACTACCGCAGCCATCAACTTTCAGGCTATAGGATTTTCGACGCGGGTGGGACGATTCAGGGCCGGAGAGGGAGCCGGTCGTGCAACGGAAATGTGCCTCACGTCGCTGCCGGCGCCGGCTCCGTCAGCCGCACATCGGAAAATACGAAGCCGTCGCGTTCGACGACTTCTCCGCTCTCGACCGGGATGGGTTCGCGAAACATCGGTCCCGCATAGACCGCGCTGTGGAACTCTCCGTTTTCTCCGCAGGGATCCACGCCTTCGGGCAGGTCGCGAAGAAAGTCCGCGTCGAATTCGCGCCCGGCAAACTCCGCCGGCAGCTTCTTCGGATCGACGCAGACGATGCGCGCGCGCAGGCCGCCCGCGATCATCTCCTCGGCGAGCTGGCGGGTATCCAGGCCCCAGACCGGGAACACCGGCTCAAGGCCGGTTCCGCGGAGCCGCTCTTCGCGGTACCGGCGCACGTCTTCCAGAAACAGATCGCCAAACGCGATGGCTTCGATGCCCTCCGTGATAGCTGCGTCACAGGCGGTTCGCATCGCTGCTTCGTACTGCTCATTGGAGCAGGGCCACGGCAGCGGCACCGCACGGAGGGGCAATCCCGCCGCACGCGCCTGCGCTTCCAACAAGGCGCGACGAGTGCTGTGCATGGCGACCCGGTCAAAAGCCGCATTGAGGGTGGTCAGCAGCCCGGCCACCTGGTACTCGCCGCGTTGCCGGAGGCAATGGAGCGTCCACGCGCTGTCCTTACCGCTGCTCCACGAAAGAAGAAGTCTTCGGCTCACTTCCGGAGCTTATCGCAGACTGACATTAGTGGACTCGCGCGGTCCCGGTCCCGGTTCTCTGCGCCCTGTGTTCGCCGTCGGGGATCGGCATCACCAGAGTTGGTCCGCTGCCTCCCGTTCCGGTGCGCAGCGGCTTTTCGCGGGCCTTCAGTTTGGTACGCAACAGCAGGTTGATGTTTTCCAGCTGGCGGACCCTTCGACCCACCAGCAGAAGCACACCGGCGCACGCAATAGTCGCGCCGATCCAGCAGCCGGCCAATACGCCGGCAAAAAAGCGGACCCAGGGGTGCAGCTCGAACATCGCCATGCCCCTCTCCTCGCTTCCTGGAGGGGTGATTTCTCAAACCGGCGGCCTCGGCAACCTGCAACAGATTCTGGGGCTCAGACAACCATCGGGGAAAAGTTACAACCGGCTCGGAACCACCATCTTCCTCACGCTTCGATGCAATTCCAGAACAAAGTGATCTGTCATTCCGGCAATATAATCTGCTACTACCCTGGGAGCGCCCTCGTGTTCCACCTGGCCAAAGTGGCTGGGCGGCAGTAAAGCGGGGTCGGCTGTCCACGCGGCGAATAAATCGGCGATCACCTGCGCCGCCTGTCTGTGCCCGCGCTTCAACTCATCTGAAAGATACAGTTTTTCGTTGAGGAAATCCTTGGCCTCGCGCCGCATACGTTCGATTTCGGTGGAAAACGCGGCCAGCCGCCGGGGCGCGCGGCGAACCCCCTCCAGATCCTCGATCTCCTGCGAGCGCGCCCGCCGGTCGATCTCCATCACCAGATCGTCGGCCAGAGCATTCAGCATGAGCTTGAGTGCCTCCTGGAACAGCAACTTGTCCGGCGCACCCGGATGCTCGCGGGCGATCGGCGCAAAATGGCGTTCGAACAGGCTCACCCCCGCGCGGATTTCGTCGAGGCTCAGGATTTCCGCCTCCATTCCATCGTCCAGATCCGCTGTCAGGTACGCGATCTCGTCGGCCAGATCGATCAGCTGAGCTTCCAGCGGCGGCCGTCGATCCAGAAAGTACGCCGCCAGCTCCGGGTGCTCCTGTGCGGAGTAATCGCGCGAATGCTTCACGATCCCTTCCCGCACCGCGAGGGTCAGATTCAGCCCGCGGAAGTCCAGATGGCGGTTCTCGAAGTGCTCCACGATGCGCAGCGCATGCAGATTGTGGTCGAAGCGCAGCCCGTGCTGCTCGAGCGCCTCATCCAGAGCCCGCTCCCCGGCGTGCCCAAAGGGCGGATGCCCGATGTCGTGCGCCAGCGCCAGCGCCTCGGTCAAATCTTCGTTCAGTCCCAGCGCACGCGCGATGGTACGCGC
>JASHPM010000319.1 GCA_030038115.1 Acidobacteriaceae bacterium
TCCTCGCCGTGATCGTAGTCCACCACGCCCATGCGCGCGTTGGTGACCTTGCCGCCGAACGCATTGCCCAGAATGATGAGCTGCACCAGCGGCAGCGTCATCGACATCAGCATGAGCGTGGGCGAACGGAAAAATTTGCGCATCTCGCGTTCGACGATAGCCCACATTCGATTCATGGCTGCATCCCCGGACGCGGCGGCATCATGAAACTGAGAGCCTTTACCTGCTCGTCGCGAAGCTGGCGTCCCGTGTAATAAACGAAGACGTCGTCAAGAGTCGTGTTCTGCACGCTGAGGCCCCGGATCGGATCGCTGGCCGCTGTAGCCATCTCCACCAGCTGGGTAGTCGTCAGCGAGCCATTTGACGTCATCAGGCGATACTCTCCGGAACCCCGCGACTCCACTCCCGTGACTCCGGTCAGATGCTCCAGCTGGGGCTTCCGATCGACTGAGTTTCTGCCGAACTGCACTTCGATCACGCTGGACCCCGGCACGCTCGACTTCAGACCCAGCGGCGTATCCAGCGCCACCAGCTTGCCATGGTCGATGATCGCGATCCGGTCGCAGAGATTGTCGGCTTCATCCATATAGTGCGTGGTGATCAGGATCGTCAGCTTCATTTTGGTGCGCAATCGGTCCAGCATCTCCCACACGGCCACGCGGGATACGGGATCGAGACCCGTCGTCGGTTCGTCCAGAAAAAAAATTCGTGGGTTGTGGATCAGCCCACGTGCGATCTCCAGCCGCCGCCGCATGCCGCCCGATAGTGTCTTCGTCTGGGCTTCGCGCCACTTGGTCAAATCCACGGCTTCAAGCAGCTCCGCAATGTTCCGCTCCCGCTCCGCGCGCGGCACGCCGTACAGTTTTGCGTAGATGGAGAGATTTTCCTCGACCGTCAGGTCAATGTCGCTGGTCAGCGCCTGCGGGATCACGCCGATCAGATGCCGAACCGCATTCGGTTCGTGCACCACGTCGTGCCCCGCGATCAGCGCCCGCCCGGCGGTGACGGGAATGAGCGTCGTCATCATGCGGATCAGCGTCGACTTTCCCGCGCCATTGGGTCCCAGCAGCCCAAAAATCTCCCCGTCCGCCACCTGAAACGTGACGTTGCTCACTGCTTCGAAGGTGCCATAGCGCTTAACGATGTTCTCCACCGCGATTGCCGGCATTGGCGCGCCTGGCGTTGCCGCCGTCGCGGCCTGCTTCGCGGAAGTCACGGCTTCACCAGCTTGTCTTTAGGGATGTAGACTTCGGCGATCATTCCCGGCACGTAGCGCATCCCCGGGTTGTCGATCAGCAGCTTCAGTTGCACGGTCTCAATGTCCCGCTTGCGTCGGCTCACGTCGCGTTGCGTGGCGAAAGCAGCTTCGGCGGCCTTGGCGATCACCGTTCCCCACACGGTAGCCCCGCTGGGCATCACCACGCGCAGCTTGTCGCCCAGCTGCACGGCATCGGATTCAGTTTCAGGCAGCGGCGCGTACACCCACGTCTGCGACAGGTCGACGACCGTCACGATGGGGGTGGCCGGTGACACCACTTCCCCCTCGCGCGCGGCGCGTACGTTCACAATGCCGGTGACAGGAGAAACCACCCGTGCATAGCCCAGCTGCACCTGTGCCTGGTCGAACATGTCCTGTGCGTTGCGCATCTCGTCGCGCGTAGCAGCCACGGTCTTTGCCGCAGCCTGGGTTTGCAGCAGATTCGCCTGGGCCGTCTTCAGCGACGCTTCCGCCGCGGCGACGTTTTCGCGCGCGGAGTCCACGGCGGCTTTTGCGGCATTCAGGCTCGTCACCATCTCGTCGCGCGTCTGCTGGCTGGTCACGCCCGCCTTCGCCAGGGCTACGGCCCGCGTCGTATCGGCCTCCTGATGCTCGTACTGCGCCTGGGCCTGCGCCAGCGTCGCTCTGGCTGCGCGCAGCTGCGCTTCAGCGGCAATCACCTGGCTTGTGGTGTCGCCTTCTGTTTGCTCTTCGGTGTCCCGCGAGCCGGCCAGCTTATATCGTTCGCCGGAAACGGTGGCGGCTGCCGCGTTGCGGGCGGCGGCCAGATCCTGCGCCTCGATCGTCGCCACCAGCTGGCCCGCTGTGACCTTCTGCCCTTCATCCACAGCCAGCGACGCAATGCGGCCCTGGATGCGCGAGCTGACCACGACTTCATTCGCGTCGACCGTGCCGATCAGCTGCAGATCGCTCGTATGTTGCGTGGAAAAGAAATACCAGCAGAGCGCGATCACAGTCAGCACGCCCATGATAATGAAAATACGATTGCGTGGTTTCATGCGGTCTTTCTCTCCGGAAGCGCGTTTTCCGGCATCGGCATGGCGGCGAGCACGGCTTTGGCCAGACGCGCGCCCCGTCTGCGGTCGGTAAAAATGGTCTGGCCAAGGTATTCGATGGCGGTGGTGCGACGCGAAGCCATCGCAGCCGGGTCGAGCGGATTGATCGCTGCTATCAGCTTCACCATGGGTGCGCTGAGAAAATAGAAAACGTTCGCGCCCAGCGCCGCGTACATCATCTGCATGGGGTCCACGCTGCAAAGTTCGCCGGAGCCGATGCCCTCTTCCACGAGGTTCATCGCCCGGTCCCACATCGGTTCGAACGCATTTTTCGCAATCACCTGCATGGCATTCGAGCGCCCGGCACGAAAGCGCACCATTTCCTGCTGCATGAGCGCCTGAAACCCCTGTCGCGAAAGATTGCGATCGAAGTGCTGCAGGGTAAAGCGCAGGAGGCGCTCGCCGGGGCTGCAGTCCAGCTCCAGCACAGCAATCGCATCGCCCGCCACCTTGCCGGCGACTTCCTCGAGCGCGGCCGCGTACAGCGACTCCTTGTCGCGGAAGTAGTAATAAAGCAGAGCCTTGTTGACCCGGGCCGCGCCGGCGATGGCCCCTGTGCGCGCCCCCGCCAGCCCGTGCTCGCTGAACTCGCGGATCGCTGCATGGAGGATGCGGTCGCGGGTCTGGTCGGCGCGGTGGTGTTGGATGCGTGGCATTGATTAACTGTTTAGTTAGATTAACCGGTTAGTCAAACTGTAACCCAGAACCGTCCGTCGCGCAAGACCCCCTGCCCACTTTTTGAGCAAGTTTCACATTACCGGGGGAATCGGCCCCATCCGTGATCAGTGTCCCGGTGACCGCGTCGTTCCTTCGGCTGGCGCCTTCGGATGCTTGTCCGCGCCGCGTCCCAGCAAAAACATCGTCAGCCCGAACACCAGCATTACGAGTCCCCAGATGAGATTGATGTCCATTCCGGAGGAACGGGAGTAAATGGCGCTGCCTCGGGTGAAGAAGCCGTAAATGGCGAGGATGGCGCCGACGATCAGGAACATCAGGCCCATCGGGATGCGGAGGTCGAGGCTCATGTGTTCTACCTGAAGATAATGTTGAGAGTAATGCCCATCGCCAGCAGGATAACGGCAATCACACTGGGCCGTGCGTACCAGGCCATGTGGTGTTCCACCGGCTTGGGTGTCAGCGAGTAGACCAGCCCCACGAGTTCCTCCTCGGGGCGCGGTTTGGTGAAAAGGCTGATGAGGACCGTGAGAACAAAGTTGATCGTGAAGGCGAAGATGGCCTGCCAGTAATCGAGCGCCATCTGGCTGGGATAGGTGTGGACAACATGAATCCAGCCGCCATGGACGCCGGGGCTGGCGCCCGCGGAGATGGTGAGCCCATGGTGCACGAGCGCGGTGACGGTGCCACTGGCCAGCCCGATGAAGGCGGCGTGGCCGGTGGTGCGCTTCCAGAACATACCGAGCAGGAAAGTCGCGAACAGCGGCGCGTTCACGATGGAGAACACCAGCTGCAGCGTATCCATGATGTTGTTGAAGCCCATGACCACATACGCGGTGGCCATCGAGACGAGGATGCCGACAACGGTTGTCCATCGGCCCATTCTGAGATAGTGCGCGTCGCTGCCGGTCTTGTGGATGTAGGACTGATAGATGTCGAAGGTCCACACCGTGTTAAACGCGGTCACGTTGCCGGCCATACCGGACATAAAGCTGGCCAGCAGCGCCGTGAGCCCCAGGCCGAGAATGCCGGTGGGGAAGTAGTGGAGGAGCATGTTGGGGATGGCGAGATCGTAGTCGAGCACCGGCTGGCCGTGCGTGTCGAGCATGATCTTGCCCGTGACCGGATCGACCTTGGGAGGGATGAGCCCGCGGCTGGCCGGATCGGCTGCGGCTGACGCGGTCATGCCGGCGGGTGCCGTCTGATTCAGAACGTGACGTGTAACCGCGGGTGTCGCGATCGCGATGAGTCCTGGGAGGATCACCAGCGCGGGGAAGAACATTTTGGGGAGCGCTGCGATGAGGGGCACGCGGCGGGCGGATTCCTCGGAATTGGCCGCCATCGCCGTCTGGATCACGAGGAAATCCGTGCACCAGTAGCCGAAAGAGAGCACGAAGCCGAGGCCCGCGACGAGGCCGAACCAGTCCACGCCCAGGGGATTTGTATAGGGGCTGCCCATTCCCCGCCAGGAGTGCAGGTACGCCGCCGGCAGCGTGGCTTTCAATCCGCTCCATCCGCCGACATTCTTCAGGCCCACCCAGACCAGCGGCGCGAAACCCGCGATGATGAGGAAGAACTGAAGAACTTCGTTGTAAATCGCGCTGGTGAGTCCGCCCAGGAAGATGTAGCAGAGGACGATGACGGCGGAAAGGACAATGGCAAAGTGGAAGGTCCACTCCACGGGAAGCCCGAAGTGCTCGAAGGGCTTATCGAAGACGTGGAGGGTCTGAATGAGGCGCGCCATGGCATACATGGAAATGCCGGAGGAAAAGACGGTCATGAAGGCGAAGGTGCAGGCATTCCAGGCGCGCGTCTTCTCATCGAAACGGAGACGGAGAAATTCGGGGACGGAGCGGGCTTTGGATCCGTAATAGAACGGCATCATGAAGACGCCCACGAAAGCCATGGCGGGGATGGCGCCGATCCAGTAGAAGTGGCTCGTGACGATTCCGTACTTGGCGCCGGACGCGCCCATGCCAATGACTTCCTGTGCGCCGAGGTTGGCGGAGATGAAGGCCAGGCCACAGATCCACGCGGGCAGCGAGCGCCCGGCCTGCAGGTAGTCCTTGCTGGTCTTCATGAAGCGTTTGAGTGCGAAGCCGATGCCCAGCACAAAAACGAAGTACAGCAGCATGATGACCCAGTCGATGGTTGTCAGGTTCACGCTTTTGTTTTTCCCTCAATGAGGATCTGGATGACGTCGCCGGAGGCCAGTGTACACGGTTGCATTCAGCGAGTTCGGATGATCAAAGGCCCCTTGATGCGAGGTGAATCGACTCACAGCGACTGCACCGGAATCAGCGTCAGATCCTCGATCAGACCCACTTCCTTCTGCACAAACGGTTCGCCGTAGCGCACTCCTGCCAGGGTTCCATAATGGCGCGCTTCGGCGAACGTGCGCTCGCGAATCTCTTCCTCCGGCACGAACAGCCCGCTGCCCGTGGTCTGATTCGCATACTGCGATTTGTACGCCATCAGGGCGCGGTGCCGGTCCTCGATGAAGGGCGTAATGTCCACAACAAAACTCGGGCGAACGTCCGCATAAAGGCTCGCGTAAACAATCTTGAAGGGCCGATGCGGCGCGGCGCCTGTCTCGATCTTTGCCAGACCGGACAAAAAGCACGATTCATACGCCAGCGTCGAGGCCGTAGCGTGGTCGGGATGCCGCGCCGTCCAGTAGGGAAGGATCACCACGCGCGGGCGGACCCGGCGCAAAACTTCAACCACCTTCAGCCGATTCTCCCAGGTGTTCTCGACGCGTCCATCGGGAATATCGAGCGCTTCCCGCCGGCTCACACCCAGAATGCGCGCGGCTTCGGCTGCCTCCGCTGCGCGTTCCTCCGCGGAGCCGCGCGTGCCCGCTTCGCCCCGCGTCAGATCCAGAATCGCCGTCGCCATCCCCAGCGAATGCATGCGCAGCAGCGTGCCCCCGCAGGTCTGTTCCACGTCATCGCGATGTGCGGCGATGGCGAGAACCTCGGCCGCTGCTGATCGGGCGTTCGATTCTTCCGCCATGTCGTTCCGCCACGCTGTCGGCGTCTTAGTAGATGGTGTTGTCGTCGTCGGTGCCGGCGTCCATGTACGCGCAGTCGATCGCGGTCCCGGCAATGGTCACGTTGGAGTTGTCCAGCGCCGCCATGTTCGTCGTGCTGTAGATGTAAATCTGCCCGCCCTCGGTGGTGTACACCTTATGCAGACCCTCCACTCCGGCGATGCCCGTGCCGTCTCCCTGGTAGGAATCGATGGTCACCGCGTTGGTCGCTGTATTGAACATGGTGATGCACCCAAACTGCACGCTGGCTCCCGCTTGCGCCTGCTGATAGCGAACGCCCTGGTTGCACTGCGATGAGCCGATCCACAAAGTATTGTCGTCCGCGAACACCATGCGGTTATGCATGCCGTCGCTGATGGAGTAAGTTCCCGCAATGGTGTTGGCGGGTGTGTTCACTACCGTCAGATAGCCGGCAAAAAGTCCGCTCGACGTCTGGTATTGCTGGCCGGCAATGTACAGCGTATTGCCGTTGAAGATCGCGTTGGTGGCTCCGTTCGGAATAGCGACGTTGCTTTGCGCCACCAGCGCGATGCCGCTGGCCCCGGTGCTGCCGGTGTTGATCGACGAGGCAGTAATCGGAATCTCCGTCAGTCCTGCCGTCGTTCCGCCGCACTCCGGACCGCAGTTAATCACGTACGCCGCCGAACCATCCGGTGAGAACACGGCCTTGATCGGATGATCGAAGGTCGCCGCCGGCCCCGTGCTCACCGGAAAGACGCACCACGTGGGAAGCTCCTGCGGCTCGCAGTCCTGGGCGCCCAGGTAATTCGGATTGTTGGCAGCCGCGGCCTGCTGGGTCTGCGTCAGCTGCACAATGCTGTAGACGGCAAAACTGGCTGGGTTCGCCACGTCCACCGTTTGGTTGGCGGCCTGAGTGGCATTCTCGATGAAGACCAGCGCGATGGTGCCGCCCGGATTCACCGAGATGCCGTAAGCATTCGTCAGGTTCAGGGTCAGTGAGCTGCCGTTGTTCCGGTTGACGACGCTGATCACGTGAGAAGCCGGGTTGGCGGCGTAAACGTAGCCAAGGTCGCGGCTGATGAAAACGCCGTTGTACGGAACGCCCTCCGTGCTGCTGCTGAGACTGCCGGGGATGCTGACCGTGGCGCTCACCTTCTCCTGCGCATAGCTGACCAGGGCCAGGCTGCCGTCTCCTTCGCCGTATACCGCGCCGGTCTGCTGCTCCGGCATGTTCTGAATCGTCAGCGGCAGTTTGCCGGAGTAGCCGTTGATGGTCAGTTGCCCGCTGGATGCGTTATACGCGTGGCGAATGTCGTAGTAAGCGTCCATGAAAGGCAGGGCGCCGGTGGCGAATGCGCTGGGATTCTGTTCCGCGATCAGTACCCGGTTCAGCACGCCGCTGGGAGGAAGGCTGCGCCCGGCAAAATAGTAGTTGTTGCCGCATGAACCAATGACGATGCAGACCACAAAAACCGAACTGAGGACAGCAACGAAATACAGGGAACTTCTCTTCTTCAAAACCCTTAGAACCTCACCATGCGCATCGCTTATGACGATCTTGCGGGAAAGCCCAAGTATAACAGGGCATTTGCCGTATTCCATTGGACGCCGGCCCCGGGCGCGGGGTGAGAGCTGCTGCGCATAAGGCATGCTGCCTCGAGGCATCTCGGCGTGGAACGGCGCTGGCCTGCGGCGACCTGAGCCCGCATTCTTCGCCTGATACCATGAAGCAGGGTTTCCCGGAGATGACCAGCCGCCTGGAGCAACTGTTCAGCAGGCGCACCGTGCTCTGTGACGGCGCGATGGGGACGTCTCTCTATGCGCGCGGCGTCTTCATCAATCGCTGTTTCGATGAGCTGAATCTCTCGCAGCCGGAACTGGTGCGCGGCGTCCACGAGGACTATCTGCAGGCCGGCGCCGAGATTATCGAAACCAATACCTTCGGAGCGAATGCGCTTCGCCTGCAACGTTACGGACTCCGCGACAAAGTCGCTGAGATCAATCGCGCCGGAGTCGGCATCGCCCGTCAGGCAGTGCGTCAGCTCGCGGACAAGCAGGCGGGGACGGCGTATGTCGCCGGTTCGGTCGGGCCTCTGGGTGTGCATCTGGAACCGCTGGGCAAGACCGGACTGGACGAGGCGCGCGACGCTTTCGCCGAGCAGATCCGTGCCCTCACCGCCGGCGGACCCGGTGTCGGCGTCGACCTCCTCATCATTGAAACCATGCCCGCGCTCAATGAGGCGGAGCAGGCGGCTTTGGCCGCGCGCGCAGTTGCCCCGGACATTCCCGTCGTCGTCATGGTCACCGTCGACGAAGAGGCCGACTGCCTCGACGGTGCGTCACCCGAGACGGCGGCGGCGCGCATCGAATCCTGGGGCGTGGACGCGATCGGCTGTAACTGCAGCGTAGGTCCGGCCACCGTACTCACCGCCATCGAGCGCATGGCCGCCGTCACCACCCTGCCGCTCATGGCCATGCCCAACGCCGGCATGCCCCGCTCCGTCGACGGACGCAACATTTACCTGTGCTCGCCGGAATACATGGCGAGTTTTGCGCGCAAATTCACCAAAGCCGGCGTGCAGTTCATCGGCGGTTGCTGCGGAACCACGCCCCAGCACATCCGCGCTATGAAATCCGCGCTCCGCGCCACCGAAGCCCAGGCCGCGGCGCAGCGTGCCTCTAAGAAGGAACCGATTGTCACCGAGACGCCGCCCGCGGCTATCCAGGAGCGCTCGCGCCTCGGTCGTCTGGTCCACGAAGGCGCCTTCATCGCCATGGTCGAAATCGTGCCGCCCCGCGGTATCGACTGCAGCAAAGAGCTGCAGGGCGCGCAGGAACTCGTCGACCTCGGCATCCACGCCATCAACGTTCCCGATTCGCCGCGCGCCTCCGCCCGCATGAGCGCCCAGAGCCTCTGCATTCAGATTCAGCAGAAAACCGGCATCGAAACCCTGCTCCACTACACCTGTCGCGATCGCAACGTGCTCAGCATTCAGAGCGATCTGCTGGGCGCGTCCTCCATTGGCCTCAGGAACATTCTTTGCCTCACCGGTGATCCGCCCAAGCTCGGCAATTATCCCGATGCCACTGCGGTCTACGATGTCGACGCCATCGGCCTTGTCAACATCGTGCACCGGCTCAATCACGGCCTCGATATCGGCGGCAATCCCATCGGCGCCTCCACTGGATTCACCATCGCCGTGGCGGCCAATCCCGGCGTGCCCGACCTCGACAACGAGGTGCGCCGCTTCGCCTGGAAGGTCGAAGCCGGTGCGGAGTACGGTGTCACCCAGCCGGTCTTCGATCTGTGCGTCCTTGAAGCCTTCCTCAAACGCATCGAGGGCTTTCGCATTCCCATCGTCGCCGGCATCTGGCCGCTCACCAGTTTGCGCAATGCCGAGTTTATGAAAAACGATCTGCGCGTCAGCGTTCCCGATGAGATTCTGCTGCGCATGCAGCGCGCATCCAGTCCCGAAGCCGCGCGGGCGGAAGGAATTCGCATCGCCCAGGAAATGCTGGCTGCCGCGCGCTCCATGGTTCAGGGAGTGCAGGTCAGCGCGCCCTTTGGGCGATACAGCGCAGCCGCCGAAGTGCTGGCTGAAGTGCTCCCGGCTCGCGCCACCCACGGCGCCGCAACCGCTGCGCTCCCCGAGGAGACCCGCGTTGGCCAGCTTTGAGGAATCGCTCACCAGGCTGGAAGAGATTGTCGCGAAGCTGGAACGCGGCGACCTCAGCCTAGAGGATTCCGTGCGCCTCTTCGAGGAAGGCACGCGCCTCTCCGCCGAATGCCGCAGTCAGCTGGAAGAAGCCGAAGGTAAAGTGGAGATGCTGGTCAAACAACGCGACGGGTCCCTTAAACGCGAGCCCTTCGGCCAGTAGCCGGCTAATCCGGCAGTTCCTGGATTGCGCGCGTCGCAAAGTGAATTCCCCGCGCCGGCCACATTCCCGATCGTCAACTTTGGAATACACCATTCAGGCGATGCAGCGGCACGTTCAGATGAGGGCCCGAATGCCTGGCGCCAGCCGCGCCCGCACAAATTCCACCAGCTCCCCACTCATGTAATCCGGCGGAGGGATCCGGAAGCGTGGTTTGCCGTCCGACGCGGCCTCCTCAACTGCTCCCATCGAAGAAATGAGCAACGCATCTGCCTTTGGCAGGAACCGCCGCGCGGAATCCTTGAAGTCGGCAACAGCGGGATCGAGAACCGTCAGGTAAAGATCGGGCCGCAGGAATTCCAGAACGCTGTTCGATTCGAGGATCGCATTGTCCGACGCGGCCAGCTCCTGTTCGATCCTCGGCATCGCTTCCTCCAGCATGCCGATCCGCGTCCGTACCCAGATGGAGCGCGCGGCGCCCGCGGCCAGAAACCGCGACGTATCCGTCCCGCTCCTTGGGTCGTGTTCGAAGTTCACCGCCACGCAGGAGTCAGCTGTCTGACACTGGCACGGCTTCCCGTCTGCTGTGCAGAAGCCGTGCCCGTACTGCGTAATCTTGAAGGCGGTCCAGTGGAACTCTGGCAGACGCGCAATCAGTCCCGCAACCACTGACGTTTTCCCCACGTTGCGCGAATGTCCGCCGACCACAACTACCGCCACCGCTAGTCCTCCTCTTTATCCGATGCGCGAGCCAGCCGAGCCAGCGCAGCCAGCTCTTTCAGATACTGGCGAAGCGGCCGCGCCGGCCGTCCCCAGAACACCACACCTGCACCCTTCACCTTCTTGTTGGTCAGCACACCGGATCCCGACCCCAGGATCACCCCTTCCTCCACATGCGCATGATCGCCAATCCCCACCTGCCCGCCCACTATCGCGTTTGCGCCGATGCTGCTCGATCCGGAAACTCCGGTCTGCGCCGCAATCACCACATTGCGTCCGACACGCACGTTGTGCCCCAGATGCACCAGATTGTCGATTTTCACTCCACGCTCGATGCGCGTTTCCTCCAGCGCCCCCCGGTCGATGGTCGTGTTGGCGCCGATCTCCACCCCATCCTCAATCACCAGCCGGCCCTGCTGCGGAAACTGGAGGTACTCGCCTGTGGCCGCGTCCCTCACATACCCGAAGCCGTCCGACCCCAGCACGGCTCCCGCATGGACGACCACGTTGTTCCCCAGTTCCGTTCCCGGATAAATCGCCACCCGCGGATAGATGTGGCAGCCGGCGCCGATCCTTACGCCCCGTCCGACCACCGTTCCCGCTCCCACCCACGTCCCCGCGCCGATCTCCGCGCCGGCCTCAATCACCGCGCACGCCCCCACCGAAACATGCTCGCCCAAACTTGCCGACGGATCGACCACAGCGGCCGGATGCACGCCTGTTTCGGGATCCGCGGGCTTCAGCACCCGCGCCGCCCGCGCGAAAGCCAGGCGAGGCTGTCCGACAACCAGCAGCGCTTTGTCTGACGCGGCCGGAGCCAGCTTTGGCCCAACGATGACGGCTGCGGCGCGCGATGCCAGGGCAGCGGCAAGACTCTGCGCATCTTCGGCGAACACCAGCGACGCCGGCGTGGCCGCAGCCGCGCTCGCGACGCCCTCTGTCTCGACGTCAGCCCCCGTCGGACGCAGTTCAGCTCCCAGCGCCTGCGCTAATTTGGACAATTTCATTGGAATACAGGGTACAGCCGCCGCCCCCGCTGGCAGAAGCTCTCGTCATCCACAGAAACCGGAATGGAGAAAAGGGGCAGGGAAGCGGCGCTACTTCTCGCGCGCCACCACAAACTCCGGCATCCACTGCAGGGCGCGCTTGTATTCGGAGTCCGGAACCCCAGCCAGCGCCGCCTGCGCTGCCGCCGCATATCCGAACGCCGACTGCATGGCGTAATTCACCGACTGGTTGCGCTGCAGGATGAGCCGGATGTCTTCGGGCGAGACCTGCTCGAAATTCCCCTCGCGCAGCACGGTCTGAATCGACAAACGCTCCGCCGCCGTGCTGCCGTTTTCCAGTGTGTGAATCACCGCCAGAGTCGCTTTCCCCTCGCGCAGGTCACTGGCCACGGGTTTACCCAGCACCTCTTCGGTTGCCGTCAGGTCCAGCACGTCATCCACGATCTGAAACGCCAGCCCCAGGTTGCGGCCGTAGCTTCCCATCGCATCTTCCATCCCCTGCTCGGCGCCCGCCAGCACCGCCCCCAGCCGCATCGAGACCTCAAACAGGCAGGCCGTCTTGCGATAGATCAGATCGTTGTATTCGCCTTCGGAGATCGGCTTGCCCAGCCGCTCCATCTGCAGCAACTCGCCCTCCACCATCTGCTGGGTCAGGCCTATCAACAGCTCCAGCACCCGAAAGCTTCGCTCCCCCAGCGCCACGCGAAAGGCCTGCATGTAAAGCCAGTCGCCGGCCAGCACGCATTTGCCGTTGCCCCACGTGCGGTTCGTCGAAGGCCGCCCCCGCCGCGTGTCCGCCGCGTCGATAATGTCGTCGTGTACCAGCGTGGCCGTGTGCACCATCTCCACCACCGCGCCCAGGCGAATCATGCCCCGCCCGCTGTAGCCGAGGCTCCTTGCTGCCAGCAGCAGTAACGACGGCCGAATGCGCTTGCCACCGCCCTCGCGCAGATAGTCGGAGATTTCCGTGATAGCCGCGACTGATGAAACCGCATCCGCGCCGAACTCGCGCTCGATCGCCGCAAGGTCGTCGTGCAGCAGATCGAACACTTCCTTCGCGGTTGCTGTCGCCACAGTACTCACTTGCCGTCTCCCACCTGCCGGGCCCAGCCGTTCAGTTCGAACGGTAATTCGTGAACTGCATATCGATGCCCAGGTCGCGCCCGCGCAGCAGCGCGATCACTTCCTGCAGAGCATCGCGGTCCCTGCCGGAAACCCGGACCGTATCGCCCTGGATCGACGCCTGCACCTTCTTTTTGGAGTCTTTGATGATTTTAACGATCTCTTTGGCCTTCTCTCCAGCGATTCCCTGTTGCAGGCTGATCTTTTGCCGCACGCTCGATCCTGCCGCTGGCTCCACTTTACCGAAGGTCAGCGCCTTCAGCGATACCCCCCGCTTCACCAGCTTCTGCCGCAGGATCTCCGTCACTGCCTGCAGCTTATATTCGTCCGCGGAGGCAAGCTGGATGGCCTCCGCGCCTTCCAGGTTGATTTCCGATTTCGAATCCTTCAGATCGAAGCGCGTACGCACTTCTTTCATTGCCTGGTCGATGGCGTTCCGCACTTCCTGAAAATCCACTTTGCTCACGATGTCGAAGGAGTTCTCCGCAGCCATCCCCGCCCTCTCCGTCTTTACATTATCCGCTACCCGCCCTGAAGGTGGGTCGCAGCCCCGATTTCCACCCGGAAAAACGCACCGAAGTTTGCCGTCGTGCGGGCGGCGACCTCCTCCGCCTCGATGCCTCGCACCTCTGCGATCTTCGCAGCTACCTCTTTCACCCAGGCCGGCTCGTTGCGCTTGCCGCGGTTCGGAATGGGCGCCAGAAACGGCGCGTCCGTCTCGATCAGCATTCGCTCCAGCGGAGCCGACGCCGCCGTCTCGCGGATCGGCTGCGCTTTCGGAAAGGTTACGTTCCCGGCAAACGAGACCAGGAACCCCAGCTCCATCGCTTCTGCCGCGTGCCGCCATTCGCCGGTAAAACAATGCAGAATACCGCCCAGTCCGGTCCGTGACCACTCCGCGCGCAGCATGGCCAGCGTATCGTCCCAGGCATCGCTGCTGTTCTCCGAATGCCGGCAGTGAATAATGATGGGCTTCCGTCGCCCCGCGGCAATTTCCATCTGCCGCGTGAATACCGCCTTCTGCACATGGCGTGGCGAATGGTCGTAATAATAGTCGAGCCCGATCTCGCCGCAGGCCAGAACCTCGGGCTGCGTCAGCAAATCCTCGAGCTTCGCGTAAGCCGCCTCATCCGCCAGCCGCGCTTCATGCGGATGTACGCCCGCGCTCGCCCAAATCTTCGGAATCCCCGGCCGCCCGGCGTACTCCCGGCTGATCTCCAGCGCCCGGTGCATCGTCTCCGGCCCCTCTCCGATCCCGATCGAGAGAATCCCCCGCACACCCGCCGCCCACGCCCGCTCCAGCAGCGCGTCCCGGTCCTCGCCATAGCGAGGACTGTCCAGATGGGCGTGCGAGTCGATCATCGATATACCTCGCGACGATGGCCGACGAGAAGAACAAGCACAATCAGCTTTTTGTCCTGAATTTCGCAGACGATCCGATAGTCGCCGACGCGGTATCGCCAAAGCGCGCCGAGTTCGGATCCCTGAAGAGCATGGCCGATGCTACGCGGATCGTCGAGTTTGGCGACGCGCTCTCGCATGAAGGTGGTCAGCCGCTGCGCGATCTGCGGGTCCATTTTGGCGAGGTTCTTTCTTGCCAGCTCTGCGAAGATGATCGTCCAGCCCAAGGCTGCGTTCGACCTCTTCGAGAGTATAGGTCTTGCTGCGGCCCTGACGGATTGCGCTCAGCTGCTTCTCCGCGAGGTATATATCTTCGAGGTCCTCCAGATGAGCGAGAATCGCCTCGCGAGCGTACCAGGTTTTGGTTCGCCCGCTGCGCTTCGCGAGCCGGTCGAGTCGCTTTTCGATATCGGCAGGCAGTCGAATCGCCAGCATAAGCACCTCCGCTATACAAGTATAGCACTCGTGCCAATTGAAGCTTTGCTCACTTCAGCCGCGCCCCAATCTCCACGTCTTCCAGAAATCCTGCCAGCACCGGCCTGCCGCCCTCCACCGATGCCGCCACAATCATCCCGTTCGATTCATAGCCGCGCAGCTTGCGTGGCGCGAGGTTGGCGACGATGATCACTTTGCGTCCGATCAGCGATTCCGGCGTGTACGCCTCGGCAATCCCCGCCAGAATCTGCCGGGTCTCATAGCCCAAATCCACTTCCAGCCGCAGCAGCTTGTCCGCTTTCGGCACCCGCTCTGCCACCTTCACCTGCGCCACGCGCAACTCCACCTTCGAGAAGTCGTCGATGGAGATCTTGTCGCCGGGTGCGGCCGGAACAGGCGACGGGACCGGGATGGTCCCGGTGACCGGCGCTGGCGGCATTGCCGGCGTGCCGGGGAGCTTGGCAGCGTCTTCCAGGCCGGCCGGGGTGGCCGCGGGCGGAGTGGATTTCGGCCGCTCTTTGCGGGGCGGGATGGCTTCGCGGACGGTCTCGGCGATGGCGCTCTCGAGAGCGACCACAGCGGCGGTCTCGTTGGTGGATTCGGCGATCGCCACAGCCAGCCCGTCCACCAGGGAATGCAGCTTCGAGATACGCGGCTCCGGCGGTTTCGCCGTCGGCGCAACTGGCTTTTCTGCGGCGCTTTCTGTGCCCTGTGCCCTGGGCTCTGTGCTCGGTTGGGTCGCGCTGGCTGGCGGTGCGTTCTTCTGCTCAATTTCGTTCATGCGCGTGATGGTCTCCTTATCGGCGCGGGGAAAGAGGGGCGAGAGCTCGCCGAGCTTTGTGCCGGGTTTCAGCCCGCCCCACTGCAGATTCTTCAGATCGGCTTTGTAAATGTCACCCAGCCCCAGCTGCGCCCACACCTTCGCCGCCGCATCGGGGATGACGGGATACACAAGCGCAGTGATGATACGGATGGCTTCCGCGGCGATGTAGAGGATGGTGGAGCGATACGCCTGCTGCTGTTCCTCGGTGACATCTTCGTCCTTTTTCCAGGGAGCGGTGGTGGTGAGAAAGCCGTCGACAGAGGCGACCATGGCCCAGGCGGCTTCGAGGGCGCGGGAAAATTCGAGCGCGTCGAAAAATTTCCCAAAGGCGGCAATGGTGTCGGGGATCTCGTTCCTGATGGAGCCGGCGCGAGGGATCGCGCCGCCGCCCGTGGCCGGCAGCGGAACGAGGCCGTCGAAGTAGCGCCCAATCATCGCCAGCGTGCGGCTCACCAGATTCCCATACCCATTCGCCAGGTCCGCGTTGTATCTCTGCACCAGCGCGTCAAACGAAAAGCTGCCGTCCTGGCCAAACACAATCTCCCGCAGCAGGAAATACCGCAGTGCATCGGCGCCAAAGAGGTCCTGCTCCGCTTTCGGCAATTCGGGCTTCATCGCCCCGAACGTGTCGATAATCGTCTCCGCCCGCACGATGTTCCCGCGCGACTTCGACATCTTGCTCTCTTCGAAGAGCAACCATCCATGCGCCACCACGCTCTTTGGCAGCGGCAGCCCCGCCGCCATCAGAAACGCCGGCCAGTACACGCAGTGGAAGCGGATGATCTCCTTGCCCACGATGTGCAGGTCCGCGGGCCAGAACTTCTCGTAGCGGGACGGATCCTTGCTTCCCCATCCCAGCGCCGTGATGTAGTTCGACAACGCGTCCATCCACACGTAGATCACGTGCTTTTCGTCGCCGGGAACCGGTATGCCCCAGTTGAAGCTCGTCCGGCTCACCGACAGATCCCGGAGCCCGCTCTTCACGAACGCGATCACCTCGTTGCGCCGCGTCTCCGGCCGGATGAACTCCGGATGCTCGTCGTAATACGCCAGTAACCTCCGCTCGAACGCCGACAGTTTGAAGAAATAGTTCTCCTCGCTCACCGTCTCTGTCGGCCGCCCGCAGTCCGGGCACGGCGCTCCTGGCGGCCCTTCCACAAACAGCTCGTCGAACACGCAGTATTGCCCGGTGTACGACCCCTTGTAGATGTACCCCTTGTCTCGCAGCAACGCGAACAGCTCCTGCGTCCCCCGCATATGCCGCGGCTCGGTGGTGCGGATGAAGTCGTCGTAGGTCAGCCCCATCCGGTCCCACAGGCCGCGAAATTCCGCCGACACCCGATCCGCAAATTCCTGCGGGCTGCACTTCGCCTGCTGCGCGGAGCGCTCGATCTTCTGTCCGTGCTCATCCGTGCCCGTCAAAAACCAGGTATCGATGCCCAGCGAACGCTTCCGGCGCGCAATCGCGTCAGCCACAATCGTCGTATACGTGTGCCCGATGTGCGGGCGCGCATTGACGTAGTAGATCGGCGTGGTCAGATAGAACTTTTGGGAATCGGACATAGGGAGCGAACCGGGCAGCGTCTCTTCTCTTTCAAAATGGTATCAGGCAGTGCGGGACCTTCCCTGCGCTCTGTACCCTGTACGCTGCACCCTGTACCCTGATCGAAGGTGACGTCCGCGTGTACCTAAGACAGCAGAAACAGCTCGCCGAGCGGATTCGCGCCGCGCTCCGCAGTTTGTATCAAATTGCAGACGAAACCGTCGTTCTGGAGCAGCCGCCGGAACTCGCCTTCGGCGAGTACGCTACGCCCATCGCTTTCGAGCTGGCCCGCCGTCTGCGCAAACCTCCGCGCAAAATCGCCGAAGAGATCGTCGCCGCGCTTGGGAGCGTCCCCGGATTCGCGTCGCTCGAACTCGCCGGAGCCGGATACATCAACGCCCGCCTCGATCGCGGCTCTTTCGTTCAATCCTTCGCCGCCAGCGCGGAAGTCCCCGCTCCCGATCGGCCCATCCACGCGCTCGTCGAGCACACCAGTATCAACCCCAACAAGGCCGCGCATATTGGCCACCTGCGCAACGCCATCCTCGGAGACACGTTTGTCCGTCTTCTCCGCGCCGCCGGTCACAAAGTCGACGTGCAGAATTACATCGACAACACGGGTGTCCAGGTGGCCGATGTCGTCGTCGGCCTCATGCATCTGGAAGACCTGACCCTTGCCAGCGTGGAAGAGCTGATGGACGAGCTGGCCGAGGACGGCGAACGCATCGACTTCTACTGCTGGGACCTGTACGCGCGCGTCTCGCAATGGTATGACGCCGACCCCGCCGAGGCTCCGGCGCGCAGGAAACTCCGCCTCGATACCCTCCACGCTATCGAAGCCGGTGGCAACGACACCGCGCATATTGCCGAGCTGGTCTCAACCGCCATCCTGCGTCGCCATCTCGAAACCATGCTGCGTATCGACATCGAATACGACCTTCTCCCGCGCGAGAGCGAGATCCTCCATCTCCACTTCTGGGACCTCGCCTTCGAGCAACTGAAGGCCAAGGGCGTTCTCTATCTCGAAACCGAGGGCAGGAACAAAGGCTGCTGGGTGATGAAGAGAGCTGGCTCGGAGGGTTCAACTTCGCTGGAAGAGGAATCGCGAAGCGGATCGCCCGTACCGCCAGTACCGCCCGTGCGGCCAGCGCCCGACGAAGACGCAAAGGTCATCGTCCGCTCCAACGGCACCGTCACTTACGTCGGCAAGGACATCGCCTACCACCTCTGGAAATTCGGTCTCCTCGGCCGCGACTTCGCCTACCGTCGCTTCTTCTCCTACCGGGATCGCGAATGTTGGATCTCCGCCGTCACCGGTGAACCGGACCACCCCCACTTCGGCGGTGCACAGGCCATCTACAACGTTATCGATTCGCGCCAGTCCGACCCCCAGGCCAACGTCATCGAAGCCCTGCGCGGTCTCGGCTACACGGAGCAGGCCGCGCACTACACCCACTTCTCCTACGAAATGGTCGCGCTTACCCCGCGTTGCGCCCTCGAACTTGGCTACGACGTCTCCCCTGAAGACCAGGCCCGCCCGTACATCGAAGTCTCCGGCCGCAAAGGATTCGGCGTGAAGGCCGACGACCTCATCGATAAGCTCGTCGCCGCTACCCGCGCCGAAGTCGACTCGCGCCACCCCGAGCTGAGCGAGGCCGAACGCGACGCAACGGCTCACGCCATCGCCGTCGGAGCGCTGCGCTATTTCATGCTCCGCTTCACGCGCAATTCCGTCATCGCCTTCGACTTCAAAGACGCGCTCAGCTTCGAGGGCGAAACCGGACCCTATCTGCAATACGCCGTCGTGCGCACGCGCAGTATCTTTCGCAAGGCCGGATCCACACCGGAAGAAGCCCTGGCCGCGCTCTCCGGCGTCGACGTCGCCCCGTATCTCAGCGGTCCCGGCGCCGAAGGTATCTGGGAAGTGTGGCTGCGCGCCGCGAAGACCACGCTGCTGCTCGATCAGTGTATTCAAACCGCCGAGCCGGCCTATCTCGCCAAACACGCCTTCCAGCTCGCCCAGGACTTCAGCAATTTCTATCGTCTCCACCACATCCTCAGCGAAGAAGACCCAGTGCGAAAGAAGCTGCTTCTCGCCACAGCCGCCGTCACCCAGCGCGAGCTCATTCGTTCCCTAGCCTGGCTCGGCATCGGCGCCCCGGAGGTGATGTGAGCGCAGGGAATAGGAAATAGTGTTCGGCGTTCAGCATTCAGAGAGGATCGCCGATAAGGGAAGACAGGGGTGAACCGGCTGGCGATGACAACTCGGATCGCGCGCGCGCTGCTCCTTCTCCTTTTCAGTGCCCCCGCCTTCGCCGCCACGCACGTCGCCATCGCACCCATTCCCGCCGAAGTCCGCACCGACTACTTCACCATCGTCATCAATGGACACACCACCCCCGTCGTCCACGCCGCCTCCAGCTATTACCTCCTCAACTTCGACCTTGACGGCCCCGCTACCGTCTCCATTCGCGCCGCCAATTCGCACTACTGGGATCGCGGCGTCGAGATCCAGCCCATGCGCTACGGTATCCGCCCCCACCGCAACGGCGCCGTCATCACCTTCCGCATTCCCGGTCCGGTCAAGCTCTCCATCGCGCGTCCCGGCGACCATTTCGCCGATGCGCAGATGCTGTTTCTCCTCGGCAGTCCGCCCGACGAATCCCATATCACCGCGACCACCCCCGGCATTCGCTACTACGCACCCGGCGTCCATCGCGAAGAGATCGACGCGCAGTCCGGCGACCGCATCTATCTCGCGCCCGGCGCGGTCGTCTTCGGCTCGCTGAATCTCTGGCAGGTGCATGACGTGCGCGTTCAGGGGCGCGGCATGATCATCTACGACGGCCCCCAGGATCCGGTTAACGACCAGGGCTGGATGCAGAAGCCCGCCTGGCACTGCATCGTCATGAATCGAACGCGCAACGTCGAAATCGACGGCATCACCTGCATCGTGCGCAGCCGCACCTGGCAAATTCAGATGCGCGACGCGCGCTCCACCGGCTTCTACAACGTCAACGTCATCGGTGGCTTTCCCATGGACGCCAATCAGGACGGCATGGACTGGCTGGGCGGCGGCGACACCACCGTCCGCGACTGCTTCATCCGCGCCTCCGACGACGACTTCGCGATGGAAGGCAACTGGGACGGCTACACCGACGCCGAGATGCGCATTCCCGGTCACGACGTCACCAATATCACCGTCGAAGATACCGTCGCCTCTACCAGCATCTCCAACACGCTGCGCGTGGCGTGGCCGAAGAAGACGTTTCGCAGCGCACATATCGTCATGCGCAACCTCGACGTCATCCATACCGGCTACGGCAGCTGCGTCGTGCCTTTCAGCTTCTTTGAGCTGTGGGCGGTCCCCGACGGACAGGGCGACCACACCGATTTCCAGTTCAGCAACATCCGTCTCGAAGATTTTTATTCGCTCCTGCAGATTCGCTACCCCAACCCCGCCGTCCAGGGCGTCGTTTTCTCCAACATCTCCGCGCTCGACGGCCCTGCCATGGTCCCCTCAGTCCTTCAGGGCAATGTCAGCGGCGTCGTCCTCGATGGCGTCCGCGTCTCCGGCAATATCGCCTCCCGCGACGCCGATATTCCCCTTGACGTTGAAGATGGCGCGGCCGAGCCCGAGTATCGCCCCGGCCTCCTCGATGCCTCCTTCGATTACACCCCTGGCTTAATCCGCCCCGGCCAAAGAATCACTCTGCGCGTCCTGGTCTTCAATCCCACCTGGCACTACCACTGGCTTTTCGGCGACGGCACAACCGCCGACGGTCCCCTCGTCCGCCACGCCTTTCCCGACGCACACGGCACCCTGCTCGATGGCTCCGGCCGCTTCCGTGTTCTGCTCCATGCCACCCGGCCGTCGCACGATGAAGTCTGGGTCTCGCGTTCGCTCGTCGTTGCGGCCAAACCAGTCGTCCCCGGCTCCGCGCCCGCCTCACTCGCCCCCGGGTTCGCCATGACCCCCATCGGCCGCGCCACCGACTACGACGGCTGGATTCGTATCCCCTCCGACGGCGGCTACACCCTGTCGCTCCTCACCAGCCGCCGGGCCTCACTCACCCTGGACCATCTCCCTCCCGCGCACAGCCCCGCTCTGCGCGTCCAGGTCTGCGGATCGATGGGGGACGCTGTCCAGCCCACACAGATCAGCGCGGCGCTGCTCGCCGGCCTGCACCATGTTCATCTTTCGCTGGATCCCGGCGTCGAGAATGAGCCGCGCAGCAACCTCTCGAGCGGCGGCCCGCTGCTCCTGTGGGAAGGTCCGGGCTCTTTGCAGGAGCCGATCCCCGCCGCAGCGCTGCTTCACACCGAAACCCCGCCAGCGGCGCAATGACCTGCTGTTACCCGGCTATTGCCGGATGAACCTGTCCTTCGGCTGCTGCCGCGGAGCCGTGGCAACGCCTTTTTCCGCGCCCGGGCTCTTGCGCGCTTCGTTGTCGTTCAGCGGTTGCGTTCCATCCGGCCCCGCTGCGGTCGGCGAGCCGGGAACCGGCGGAATGCCTGTCGCGACAGACGCATACTCCGCCTCCGGGTGCGGCGTCGTGGTCACGTCGGACACCGCCTCGAAATGTGCGTGGAGCTTGTTCACGCGGGTGGTTTCGCATCCTGTCAGCACAAACCCGCAAACCACACCCAAAACCGCCGCACGCCCAACGAAACTCGCCGATCGCATAATCCTCCCCAAACTGCTCCCGCCTTTTGCGATGCAATGCCGCGCGCCACAGCCGCTCACGCGCGCCTTGCCTCTCGTCGAAACAGATTTTACCGTGCGCCGCGGTCAATTCTCCAGGCACGCGCGGATCGCCGACAAATATGGCTCGGGCAGGGGACACTTCTGCATGTCGCGATCCACCGACACATGCACCGTCTCGGCATCGGCCAGCAGAACCGGCTCCGCCTCGCCCTCGCGCGAGCAAAACAGCCGATACGAAAACTTGATCACCGAGCTCCGCAGACCGGAAACCCGCGTTTCAATCGTGATCAGGTCGTCGTAGCGCGCTGGCGATTTGTACCGGCACGACGCCTCCACCACCGGAAGATGGCAGTTGTGTTCCAGCTCCATTTGTTTGTAGTCGAAGCCCAGCTGGCGCAGCAGCTCTACGCGTCCAATCTCGCACCAGATGAAGTAATTGGCGTAGTAGGCCACGCCCATCTGATCCGTCTCCGCATAGCGGACGCGCAGCGTGGTTATAGAGGGTGCCATGAGGCTATGGTACGGAACCGACGCCACGTCGGCGACCGTCCCCACAATCGTTCCTGTTGCAGCTTCTAGTTCTGGATGGAGTTCGTTGCGGCCAGCGTGCCTGCGGGCGGCGCGTGCGTTGCATCCGTGCCCGAGCCCGGTGCCACAGCTCCTGACCCTGCGGGAACCGCCCCGGGAGTTGCCGCCGGCGCCGCATCGTGCGGGCCCAGACCCAGCTTGATCAGCGCTCGCGAGTCGGGTGTCAGCTTCGTTTGCCAGCCGTGATCGGCCTGGTATTTCTGCATCGCGGCTTCGGTCGTCGCGTCCCATTGCCCGGAGGCCGGCGCGCTCAGGTAGTGCTCCCGAATCAGTGCGTCCTGAATTTCCTTCGCCCGCTCCGGCTCGATTTGCCGCTGCCCCGGCGTGAAATGATGCCTTCTCCCCCGGTGGTGCAGGCTGTGCCCCGATGTTGCAGCCCTGTGCGTCCGCGTCGCGAAAGCGGGAGGGGCGGCCAGAAGCGCGCAGACAACAACAATCTGCCAGGTCCTCGAGGGAACCATGCAAAAGAACCTCAGGGGGATCAGCTCGGTTAACTGTGCAAGAAGAGTAACGGGGACTGCCTCAAATTGCAACAAAAACTCCCTGGGCTCCCATCACTTTCGGGGGAGGGGAGCCCATCTCAGAGTGGGATGCCGGGTTACGGCAGTGTGCCGCCCAGGAACTCCTTTCCTTCGCTGGGACGCTGCGGATTCACGATCTCCAGCGCGACATCGTCACCGCTGTGCAGCCCGCTCACGATCGTCTGGAATTCCTGGACGTTGTGGACCGGATGCCGATTGACGGACACAATCACGAAGCCCTGGAAATTGCCCACGCCGACCTCATCCGCGAACGAACCCGGCTTGATCGATTCGATCAGAACCCCCTGCAGTCCGGCCGGCGCCCCCTGCGGCAAATCCTCCACCGTGATGCCCAGCTTTGCCGGCGAGATCGTGCCCGGAGTGCGATTTTCGCTTCCCTCACCCTCCTCGTTGTCGGCGGCATTGATCTCGGCCATCATCTTGTCGCGATCCGCGATCGTGACCGTCGTGTGCAGGCTCTGGCCATTGCGCAGATAGCCGATGTCGATCGTGCTTCCCGGCTTGCGTATCGAAACAATCGCCACCAGATCGTCGCCGTCTTTCACCGGCCGTCCGTCGATGGTCGTGATGATGTCGCCCGGCTTCAGCCCGGCTTTTGCGGCCGGTTGTCCCGCGCTGATCCCGCTGATGATTACCCCCGATTTGAATCCGTAAACCCGCGCTACCGCGCTCGCCGGATTCGCCTGGAACGTGATCCCAATGCTGCCGCGGATTACCTTGTGCTCCGGCCCGATCAGCTGGTTGTACACGTCGACCACCGAGTCCGACGGCATGGCGAAGCCGATGCCTTCATTCCCCGCCGACTGCGTATAAATAGCGGTGTTCACCCCAATCACCTCACCGGCCATATCCACCAGCGGCCCGCCGGAATTGCCCGGGTTGATGGCCGCGTCCGTCTGCAGGAAGTGCTGGAACTCGCCCGGAGTGCCCGGCTCCACGGTGCGGTTCTTGCTGGAGATGATGCCTGCGGTAACCGTCTTGGCGAGACCAAAAGGTTCGCCGATCGCCATCACCCAGTCGCCCACTTCCACCCCGTCGGAATTGCCCATTTTCACGATCGGCAGCGGCGCCTCCGTCTGGATCTTCAGCACGGCAATGTCGGTTGCCTTATCCACGCCCACCACTTTCGCGGGACGCCCCTGATTGCCGTCCGGATCGCTCGCCAGCCGGACGAAGATCCGATCCGCCCTGTCGACCACATGGTTGTTGGTGATGATGTAGCCGCGCGGATCCACGATGAACCCGGAGCCCAGTGACTCGCGTTCCTGACCGTCATCGCCTCCCATATCCGGGTTCTGCCCGAAGAAGCGATTGAAGAAATCCTGCAGGCCCTGACCGTCGCCGGGCCCCTGGTCGTCATCGTCGCCATTGCCGTCGGGTGGCTCCGGCTGCTGCTGGTAAGGCTGCAGGTAATGGGGTCCGCGCCGGCGGTTCTGCTGCTGCTTCGGCAAAATCTCTGTGTTGATATTCACCACCGCCGGTCCCACTTCCTTCGCGATGCGCGAAAAATCCGTCGACAGCTCGCGCGGCGCGGGCACTGTGAGCGGTTTGGCATCCGAGCTGTTGACCTGCGACTCCTGCCCGCGAACCTGGTGCGTAATCATCGATCCGACCAGGATTCCCGCGGAAAGCATGGCCAAAATGGTGAATGTCGATGCCAGACGGTTATTGCGGAACCGCCCCAAAAACGATTTCATGGGAATTCGTACCTCGTTGATGTAAGGGGCCGGCGCTGAGGCGCCCCCCTCCCTCCAGTATAGAACCCTGCGGACGTGCCGCCTGGTGCGCTCCGCCCTCCACCCCGCATTCTCTTTTAGACGCTGCCCGTTCCGTTCGGGTTACAGATCGGCCCTGGCGGTTGTTTCTCCTGCGCTGGTTCTACGCCAATGGGACGCCTTCGTGGGCGGTTGGTTGCACCGCTGCCGGGACAAATTCCGTTAGCGCGATGCCCGCAAGGATGAGCAGCGCGCCGCTGGCGCCCCGCCGCCCAAGCCGTTCACCCAGAAAGAGGAATGAAGTCAACCATGCAAAAACCGGCTCCAGCGCCAGAATCAGCGCCGTGTGCGTGGCGGGAAGATACTTCTGTGCCCACGACTGCACTGTAAAAGCGGTCGCCGTCGCCAGAACCGCCGTCACCAGCAGAGCCACCACCACGCGCGCCGACCAGTGAATCCATGGGCGCTCCAGCAGGGGCATGCTGGCCCCCATGAATGCCGCGCAGAATCCCACCTGAAGAACTGCCAGCTGTTCGAAGCTGACCCGCGGAGACAGATGCGCCAGAGCCAGCACGTGCAGTGAAAATCCCAGCGCGCAACCCAGCGTCAGCAGGTCGCCCAATCCGATGGAACGGAAATCGAATCCCGCGCCCCGTGGCGTCGTGAGCAGGACGATGCCGGCGAAAGCAACCATCGCTCCCGCCCAGGCGTTCCATCGCGGAATCCCCGCGCCGTGCGCCCGCAATCCAGGAATGGCGGAAAGCAGCGGCACCAGCACCACCACCATGCCCGTAATAAACGCCGACTTCGACGGCGTAGTCAGCCGCAGCCCCGCCGTCTGAAACTGGTAGCCCATGGCCAGGCAAAGCCCCACCAGGGCTCCCGCGGCTAAAGAGCGCCGGTTCATCCTGCCGAAGTGGCCGCGGTAAAACACCGCGAGGCACAGGAAGGCGAGCGTCATCCGAACGAAGTTGAAGAGCAGCGGCGACACGTCGGCCAGAGCGTCCTTGACCACAACAAAGGTCGAGCCCCACACACCCACCACGCCGATCAGCAGGATGTGCGCGCGCAGCGACCGCAATTCTCGCGCCGGGACCTCAGTCATGATGGCAGCCCGGCAAACCCGGCTCACTTATCTCGGTCGCCATGACAACTACGTAGAACGCAGTACTGGCGTCATGACGATCCCGTTGATGGAGGCTGTCGCCAGGCTGGCAACGAAACTGATTACTCATGATTCCGAGAGTATGCTTACATCAGGTTATTGATCTCGCCGGATTTCCGTCGTACTCTCAGGCGGCATCGTTTCCGCGGTCTTCCCCAGACTCATCAGCTGCCCGGGAGAAGAGTTCCGTCTCATGCAGAACACCCTGCTGGACATCCTGATCATTGGCCTGCTGGTCATCCTTTTCGGGTCCATTTACCGCAGGCACGCGACGGTGCGCGTTCGCTTTTGGCTTCTCGGCTGGTTCTTCATTCTTCTCCATTTTGGTCTCCTTCTCCTGAACCCGCGCGACGCCGCCGGCGCCAACCTGTTCGTCGCTGTGTCGGAAAGCGCACTCCTGTTGTGCGGCGCGGCTTTTGCCCTGTCCTCCGTACTGGTATGGGAGAGAGGCTGGCGATTCACTTTACCGGCCCTCCTGTTGAGCCTCCCGCCTGTGGCCTATGTGACGGTCGTCTCGCTCTGGACCGCGCCCCTGCCGTTGTTGGTGGCCCTCGGCGCTGCCGCGCAACTCGCTTATGCTGCTGTCGTCTTCCGCTTTGGCAAAGGCGGCAACCCCGGCCCAGGAACCGCTGCGACCGCCGCGCGCGCCGTCGTGGCCCGCCGCTGGGGCGCCGCCATTCTCGCTGCTTGTTCGCTTTGGCTCGCCTTCCTGCTCTTCCGCCGTCACGTCGACATCAGCATCTACCCCATCCTCTCCGAGATATTCCTCCTTAATGCGCTGCTCTACTGGGAGGATTTTCGCCGTTCCACGGCGGGCGTCCTGGTAGCTACGTCCGGACTTGCCGCCTGGGGCGCGGTATTTCCCTGCGCCCTCCTCATGGCAACCCTTCTCCCCCGCATCCACGTGATCGGGGAGATGTGGAACGTACCCAAGTATTTCGTTGCCTTCGGCATGATCCTCACCCTGTTTGAGGAACAAAAGCACCAGGCCGACCTGCGCAGCCAGGAATACCGGGTCCTCTTCGAAAACAACCCGCATCCCATGTGGATTTTCGATACCGAAACCCTCCGTTTCCTTGCAGTGAACGATTCGGCCGTGGCTCGCTATGGCTACTCCGCAGAAGAATTCAAAGGCATGACCCTCCGCGATATTCGCCCCCCCGCCGAGGTCGAAGCCATGGAGCAGACCATCGCCAGTACATCGGATGATGAGCCGGTGATCGTTTCCGGTCCCTGGACGCACATTCTGCGCGACGGGCGCAGCATCCAGGTTGAGGTTTCCGCGCACAGCATCCGCTTCGAAGGAAGGCCGGCCAGATTTTCGCTGGTCCAGGACGTCACCGAGCGCCAGCAGTTACATCATCGTCTGGTCCATCAGGCCCATCACGACATGCTCACCGGCCTTCCCAACCGCCTGTTGCTGCTGGACCGCATGGAGCAGGCGCTCGCCTCGGCTGCCCGCCGTGGGAAAAAAGCCGCCGTCATCTGCCTCGACCTCGATCGCTTCAAGCAAATCAACGACACCTATGGTCACGCCATCGGCGATCTGTGCCTGAAGCAGGTTGCCGAGCGCCTCAGGAGCCGCCTTCGCGCTGAAGATACCGTCGCGCGTTCCGGCGGCGAGGAATTCACCCTGGTCGTGGGCGACCTGGTTTCCGCTGACGACGCGGCGCGCGTTGTCAACGACCTCCTCTCCGCGCTGCGCAAGCCCTTCGTCGCGGACCAGTACCCCATCGATCTCACCGCCAGCTTCGGCATCGCCATGTTTCCTGACCATGGTGCGGATGCCGGAAACTTATGGAGAAATGCCGATACCGCCATGTACCGCGTCAAGCGCTCCGGCGGGAATGACTATGTGTTGGTGTCCCAGGAGATCAGCCTGTCCACCACCGAAGCCAATGAGCTGGAGATGTTCATGCGCCGCTCCCTGAAAGATGGCGGCCTTGAAGTCTTCTACCAGCCGGAATACAGGGCCGATGGAAGCATTTGCGGCCTCGAGGCCCTCCTGCGGCTCGACCATCCGAAGTTCGGCGTCGTCCATCCGGACCGCTTCATTTCCGTCGCCGAGGAAAGCGGGCTCATTGTGCCTATGGGCAACTGGGTGTTGCGGGAGGTATGCCGCCAATGTGAGAAATGGCGTCGCCAGGGCCTCGAGGTTCCGCGCGTTGCCATCAACGTGTCTCCCCTCCAGTTCATGCGCATGGACTTTGCCCGTCAGGTGCGCCAGGCGGTGCTGGAAACCGGTGTCACCCCCGACACCCTGGAGATCGAGATGACCGAGACCACCGTGATGCGCAATCTCGAGGACCTGGCGCGCCAGATGCGCGACCTGGCCGAACTGGGCGTCCATTTTTCCGTCGACGATTTTGGAACCGGCTACTCCTCACTCCAGCATCTGCAGCAGCTTCCTGTCGAGAGGCTCAAGATCGATCGTTCGTTCGTGGAGCGGATGTGCGAACCGAACGGCACCAGCGCTCTCGTCCAGGCCATTCTTTCCCTGGCTCACAGCCTGGGCCTCGAGGTCGTGGCCGAGGGCGTCGAGCGCGAGCAGCAGGCCGAAGCCCTCACCAGAATGAAGTGCGACGTCATGCAGGGCTTCTTTTTTGCCCCTCCTTGCCCGGCCGAGGGCATCCCCGAGCTCATCCGTTTGGGCCGTGCGCCCAACCCCTGGAAAGCCGCCGCCGCTGCAACATCCGCCTGATTTCTGCATCCAAACAGGGGTTGCAAAACAGGACACTCCTGTCGGTCGGCCTGTGTTGACCTGCAGGGAAATGGGGCGCTACACTCGAATCACGCCTTTGCGGCAGAGCGGTACCTTTTCAGGGGCGAATGGTATGGCCCACTCCCCAGCTCTGTTTCTGTGGATTGTCCGGAAGCAAGCCCTTCTCTTCTCGCACGGCCGCGTGAGTGAATCCTTCGCAGTGGCAATTCAGGTTCAGGATCGTCAATCTCGGATTCCCGCCGGGGATTCCGCATACTGAGAGGTTGAGTACAACAGTTGATTCGCAGCAAGCCGGTCTCTGCTGGCCCGGAGACGAAGGAAATCTCCCTTACCGATCTGTGGCTGGTGGTTCGTAAAAGGCGTGTGCTTCTGCTGACCATGGCTCTGGGAGTTGCAGCCCTGTTCGCGGCTGCCGGTCTGCTGCGGGGGAAGCGCTATACCGCCACCGGCGAGGTCCAGATCCTGCCCAATCCTGCCTCCGAAATTAAGCAATCCATTTCCTCTGCGCTGGGCACTTCCAATGGCGAGTTCGACGTGCTCATGGAGAGCGATATCCGCATCCTGGAAAGCGACACCCTTCTGACTGCCGTGGCGCGAAAGTTGGATCTCACCGACAATCCTGAGTTTTTCGGTATCA
>JASHPM010000320.1 GCA_030038115.1 Acidobacteriaceae bacterium
GAAACCTATTGCGCGTGGGACTCAACGGCCGGTCCCTGCACCCCCTCGAATCCGAATGCGTACGTCGGCACCGACGGATACCTGCACATCGTTGCGCTCAACCCCTCTGCGAACGTATACACATCGGCGCGGCTCAAATCCCAGGGCCTTTTCAGCTTCCAGTACGGCCGCATTGAGGCGAGCATGATGCTGCCGGAATCGCAGGGCATGTGGCCGGCCTTCTGGATGCTCGGCGACAACATCACCACCGTGCCATGGCCGGCCTGCGGCGAAGCCGATATCATGGAGCACATCGACGGCTCCGACCCGCCACCTTATGTGGGCGCCGCTCCTCCCGGCTACGACTGGATTGCCGGCTCCGTGCACGGCGGACCCAGCAGCAGCGCCGAAGTGAACGGCAGCCAGATGTATCATCCGGCAGGATTTTCGGCCGCCGCATGGCACACGTACGGCATGATCTGGACGAAAGGCCAGATTCAGTACTACGTCGACAGTCCGACGAATATTTACGCGACGTTCAATACCAGCAACTTCTCTGGCACGTGGCCTTTCGACCAGGGTCCGATGTTCATCATTCTGAACCTGGCTGTTGGCGGGACCTGGCCTGGCAACCCCGACTCGACCACCGTTTTCCCGTCGCCAATGCTGGTCGACTACGTGCGCATCTACACAAACTGATCAGTAACCGCAGGATGCTGGCTCTTCGCCAGCATCCATCGATCCATGATGGTGTGCACGCAGCGCGCGCCACACAGGTGCCGTATATCGGCCGAATGCGCCAGGAAGCTATGCCAGGGCGTCACTTTGATCGCCGTCTGATCGGGCTCGCCAGCTGCCGGCGACAGCGTTTCGGTCCAAGCCAGCCACCAGTCCTCCGATTCCTCGCGTTTTTCCTTGTTGCATACGTCGCAATGGAATGTTTCAGCCCACGCCATTTCGCTTCAACTCCCCACTGAATTTCCAGGTAACATATTAACGAGACGGCCGTCCAACCCCAATCACCCGGACTGTGCATGATCTTTTCCCCGGCTCGAATCCATCAGCGGCGGCAAACCGGCGTTCTGCTGTCGATCGCCAGCCATGCGGCGATCCTGGGCGTGGCGTTCCTGTTCACGCTGCATTGGGGAAAAGTGCGGCCCGTATATCGTGAGAGCCGCTGCTGCACCGCAGCTCTTTACTGGACGGGCAACATCGGAACCAGCGCTTCGACGGCGCCAGCCGACCCCACGGAGCGAGCGAAGCCGTCGCCGAACCCGGTTCCCCAATCGGCACGAATCGAGAACCCCGTGCACCTGCGCCAGCCGCGGGCCACCGAGAAGCCAGTTCCGGCGCAAAGCCGTTTGGCGCAGTCAGGGACCCCGTCGCAGCAGCAACGACAAAGCATCGGAACCGGCTCCGGCACGGAAGACGCCGAACCCGCTTTCCCGACGTATTTTCCACGGCCTGGCATTACGGACCGATCGCTGCTGCCGGCCGTCGAACAAAAGATCATCATTGATGTCACCGTGAGCCCTCTCGGCGAAGTGACCGACGAGAAGCTGGTGCAGGGTCTCGGCAACAATCTGGATCAGATTGTGCTGAACACGGTGAAATCCTGGCGCTTCCATCCGGCTACGCTCGACGGAAATGCTGTTGCATCGGTTGAGGAGCTGGTTTTCCCGTTCAACAAGGACTATCCATCGGACAACAGCTGACTGAGCCGATTTTTTAGATGCCCGCGTACCAGGCATAACCGCCTTCGGGTGACGCAGAGCCCAAACCTTTGCCGAAATGCTTCATGGAATCGGTGGCAGTGATGCGGGTAATGTACTTCACACTCTTGTAACCGAGCTGACGCGGCACGCGCAGGCGGAGCGGACCGCCGAATCTCACCGGAAGATCGCCGTCGTTCATGCCCAGGGTGAGAAAGGTGTGAGGATGCAGGGCATCGGCCATGTCGATGCTCTCCCACCAGTCTGGCTGGATGGAGAAGTAGACGATGTAGCGCGTCTGGGGCAGGACTCCGACGATGTTGAGCACTTCGACCAGGGGCGTGCCGGTCCACTCGGCGATGTAGGACCAGCCCTCTTCACAGGCCACTTCGGTGATCTGGCTGCGGACGGGGAGGCTGCGGAGATCGGCGAGCGAAAACGAGGCGGGGTGGGCGACCATTCCGTCGACGTTGAGCGACCAGTCGCGAAAACCGACGGCCTGATGGCGCTTGAAAGCATCGTTGGGAGGCGCGGTTTCGTTGGCGAACGGGTCTTTCGAGATCATGCTGCGGGGAAACTGACGGGCCGGTGCGTGCGCGCCCAGAATGCGCTGGGCGGCGTAGGTGAGGGTTTCACCGGGACCATAGATCCCGCCGTGGTCGGGCGGGATCAGTCCATAGCGTCTGGCGAGATGCGCGGCCGCAGCCACACCACCGAGGCCGGCGGTGGCAGCAAGGCCGGCTGTGATGAGCTTGCGGCGGGAGATGTTGCTCATGGGCGCTCCTGGTTGGCGAGTTCTGGTGCGAGAGCTGGTGCAGGTTCGGGGGTGGTGAGGCTGGGTGCGCCGGCACCTCCGGTGATCATCGCACGCATCCGGCTGCGGAAACCGGAGAGGGCGACCATCGCAACATGAATGATGAGGAAGAGGAGCAGGAATCCCGACACGAAGAAATGCAGCGTGCGCGCGGATTGCCGGCCGCCGAGCAGGCTGGCGGTCGCGGGAAACGCGGCGGTGAAGGCGGGAGACATGGCGAGGCCGGTCCAGATTACGAGGGGAAACAGGACGAAGATCACGCCGAGATAGGCGGTGCGCTGCAGGATGTTGTAGGAGTGGGCTTCCGCTTCGTCGGGTGGAGCGCGGCGCAGATACTTTGCGATCCTTGCGGAGAAGGCGCGCCAGGTTCTGTCTCCCCGGGCCGGGAAAATATTTTTGCGGAAGTGGCCGGTCCAGAAACCGTAGATTGCGTAGACCAAACCTGTGAGTACGGCGACCCAGGCGGCCTGAAAGTGAAGATACCGGCTCCAGCCATTCTGGTCGGGCATGACGTAGTTGAAGCCGGTCGGGACCGTGTCGCGCGAGGAAGGGATCGGAATGGTGAAGAGGGGACGGGTCATCACGTTGCCAACTTCACCCCAGTAAAAGCGAGGGTGCGAGACGACGATCTCGGCTCCGGTGATGAGCAGGGCGAAGAAGGCGAGGACGGTGATCCAGTGCGTCACGCGGACGAGCGCGGTGTGCCGGGGAGTTGCGGGATTGCGGGCCGGAGAAGCGGCGGACACGTGGGCAGCATAGCATGCACGGTACGGGTTGAGCCTGGCGGAGGGGCCAGGCCTCCGGTGATTGTCCAGGCCAGCGTGGCAAGGGTGAACTCATTGCCCACCACCTCCAGATCGGCGTCGGGAGACAGTACTTAGGTAATGTCCCTCCTTCCATCTCCCCTTGCCGGTTTAGGAGAGCGGGCTTACACTCCTAACTAAATTAGGAGGGCGCGTGTCCGATCTGGCTGAGCTTCTTCCCGGCACGCTCGGTCGGCTATGAAACTGCTGGCTTCGCTTCGCTTCGGTCTGTGGGCGCTTACCCATCGATCAGAAATCAACGATGACATGGAAGAGGAACTGCGCTCGCATATCCAGGATCGCGCCGACGACCTGGAACGCTCGGGCATGGCCAGGGCGGAAGCGGAACGGCGCGCCCGCATCGAATTCGGAGGCTTCCAGCGCTTCCGTGAAGAATGTCACGATACGGCCGGAGGAACCTGGCTGGAATCGATGGTCCGGGATCTCCGCTTCAGTTTGCGGACGCTGAGGAAACGCCCGGCCGCCACGCTGATTGTGATCCTGTCGATCGCGCTGGGCATCGGCGCGAACGCAACCATCTTTGCGATGGTCAGCCGGTTCGTTCTGCGCCCGGCGCCGGTGGGCGACCCCGCCACGCTGGCAGCCGTGAATCCGGACAGCGGAGTGGGGAGTTTCTCATGGCCGCTCTACAGCGATCTTCGCGAACAGGCGAAGTCCTTCTCCGGCCTTGCGGGGTATTTCCCGCTGCTGCCCGCCTCCATGGGCGGCAAGGGAGAACCCGAACACGTGTGGGGCCAGGCGGTCACAGCCAATTTTTTCGATGTTGCGGAATTACGCATGCTGCGCGGCCGCGGCTTCACAAAGAACGAGGAACGCGAGCCCGTGGCCGTGCTGAGCGCGGGCCTGTGGCGGCGGCGTTTCGAGGGCGATCCGGCAATCGTGGGAAAATCTGTCACGATCTCCGGGCAGGCCTACACCGTGGTTGGAATCGCTCCGGCCAGTTTCCATGGAATCGACCAGCTGATCTATGCGGAATTCTGGGTGCCGCTGGGCGGCGCGGAGCGATTGATCCCGGGGATCAACGATCGCAATGTATCCGCTGTGTGGATTGTTGGGCGGCTGCGAAGCGGGGTAACCCGTGCGCAGGCAGCGGCGGAAATGAATTTGCTGGCACAGCATCTGGCCGCCAGGTATCCGGAGGTTTCCAGCCACCACACATTTGTCCTGAGCGAAGCGGGCATTCTGCCGCCAAGCACGCAGAGGCCGATACTGATCTTCCTGACAGCGCTTTTGACGGTCGCGCTGCTGGTGCTGGCGATTGCCGCGTTCAACGCGGCCAATCTGCTGCTGGCTCAGGCAGTGGGACGGCAGCGAGAGATGGCTGTGCGTCTGGCGCTGGGCGCGGGGCGCGGACGATTGCGCAGGCAGATGCTGATCGACAGCGTGCTGCTGGGGTTGGGCGGAGGCGCCGCGGGTGTGGTTCTTTCGTTGTGGGCAACGTGGGGACTCTCCTCGTTTCGTTTACCCATGCCGCTTCCGATTGACCTGAGCATCGGCCTGGACTGGAGGGTTCTTGTGGGATCGTTCGCTCTGAGCGTGCTGAGCGGACTGTTGCTGGGAGCCGGCCCGGCCTGGCTTGCGGGCCGGCCGATGCTAATCAATGCGCTCAGGGGCGAAGACGCGCTGGCGCGCCCCGGACGCCGATGGACGTTCCGAAACCTGCTGACCGTTGCGCAGATCGCCATGGCGACGATCCTGCTTTCGATGACAGGACTTTTTCTGCGGAGTCTGGAAAGCGCAGGGAGGATCGACATTGGCTTCCAGCCCCACCATCTGCTGGCGATGTCTGTCGATCCGAGCCTGCATGGGTACACACCGGAACAGACGTTTCGGTTCCTCATCCAGGTGCGAGATCGCGTGGCCGCCCTGCCCGGAGTGGTCTCGGCTGCGTGGACCGACAATCCGCCGCTGTCGATGGTCGGTGTCACGGATACGTTCCACGTGGCCGGACAGCAAAGCACCGGCAACGACGGTGTGTGGGCTCAACTTGATGTGGTGACGCCGGGCTATTTCAAAACCATCGGCATTGCGCAGATCGCCGGCCGCGATTTCGAGGAGGGGAGCACCGCGACAAATGTCGCGATCGCGGATCGCGAGTTTGTGCAACGAGTCTTCGGGGGAACCAATCCCATCGGCCGCCAGGTAACCAACGGAAAAGAGACCTGGGTGATTGCCGGCGTGGTGGGCGATGTGAGAGACACGCTGGGCGAAGGCCCCCGGCCCGCGCTCTATCGCACGTTCGAACAGAATGCGAGCAGCGATCCGTTGATGGGCTGCACACTGCTGGTGCGGACAGCAGGCAATCCCAACGCATTCAGGGATGCAGCGCGGCACCAGATCCATATGCTGGCTCCGGCTCTGGCCATCTACAACCAGGAGACCATGGACGAGCATGTTCGCAATGCTTTCTTTTTGCCGCGCCTGGCGGCGACCTTGTTTGGGATCGTCGGCGGCATGGGTCTGGTGCTGGCCACGATTGGCCTGTATGGAGTGGTCAGTTACGGTGTGAGCAGGCGCACGCGCGAGATCGGCATTCGTATCGCGATGGGCGCCGAACGCGGCGGAGTCGAGCGCCTCGTGTTGCGGCAGGGGCTGGTGCTCTCGCTCATCGCTGTCGTGCTGGGGTGGCCGGCGGCATGGATGCTGGCCAAACTTTCGGCCAGCTTTCTTTACGGAATCCAGCCGCACGATGTGCTGACTTTCACGATCGTGCCGCCGTTGCTGATTTTGATTGCGCTGGCTGCCTGCTGGGTCCCGGCGCGCCGCGCGGCTTCGGTCGATCCCGTAACGGCGCTGCGCTCGGAATAAAAACTCGGACGCATTTCAGGGCCTACGGAGTAACGCAGGCCGATACACAAAATCCGCGTTTAGGTTAGTCGCTGCAAGTGCAGTCTTCCCTGCCGCAATACGAGCAGCAGTTGCATACGCCACGCCGATTCGGAGCCGTTGGCGCGAAGCGCGTGTCGCCGTCCGCGCAGGACCCGCCGGCGATTGACGGGATGACGAGGACTTCGTCCCCGTCCTGGAAGGCGTATTTCTCGTTGCCGAGGAAGCGTATGTCTTCCTCGTTAACGTAAAAGTTGATGAACTTGCGGACGTGTCCCGACTCGTCGCGCAGGTGCGTCTTCAGCGCCGGAAACGTGGTCTCGATTTCGGTGATGAGCTGCGGCAGGTTGCCGGCGCTCGACCGGATCTCGCGTGTGCCGTTGGTGTGCTTCTGAAATGCGTTCGGCAGCAGAACCCTAACCGACATAGGCCCCTCCCAGCTCCAGTTCGTTTTCTTCGTCCCCGACGTTTTGTTCCCGTTCGGCGAGATACGTTTCAAAATCGCCGAGCCGCGGGCGAATGGCCGCGTGCTGCTCGTAGGCTCCGTGCAGCACGTCGGTGGTTTTGAGGCCGTTGCCGGTGATGCAGGCGACGGTCAGATCGTCGGGATGGATTCGGCCGTGCGCATAGAGGCGCGCTGTGACGGCGGTGGTGACGCCGCCAGCGCTTTCGGTGAAGATGCCCTCAGTCTCGGCCAGCTCCTGGATGGCAGAGACGATCTCGACGTCGGAGACGTCCTCGGCCCAGCCGCCGCTCTGGCGAATGGCGCGCGTGGCGTAGATGCCGTCGGCGGGATTGCCGATGGCCAGCGAGCGGGCGATGGTCGCGGGGCGCTGCGGCTCGATCGCATCGGCTCCGTTTTTCACTGCCGCCGCAATCGGCGAGCAACCTGTGGCCTGCGCGCCGAAGAAGCGCACTTCCTTCTCTTCGACGAGACCGAGGGCGATCAGCTCCCTGAAGGCCTTGCGGATTTTCACGATCAGCGAACCACCGGCCATGGGAACGACGACGTTGTCAGGCAGTCGCCAGCCGAGTTGCTCGGCAATTTCGAAGCCGACGGTCTTCGACCCCTCGGCGTAGTAGGGGCGCAGGTTCACGTTGACGAATCCCCAGTTGTAGCGGTCGGCGATCTGCGAGCAGAGGCGGTTGACGTGGTCGTAGTTGCCGTCGATGCGGACCAGCGTTGCGCCGTAGACCTGGGTGTTGAGGATCTTCGCGGGCTCGAGGTCAGCCGGAACGAGGATGTACGTTTTGAGGCCGAGGCGCGCGGCCTGCGCGGCCACCGCGTTGGCGAGATTGCCGGTGGAGGAGCAGCCGACGGTGTCGAAGCCAAAGGCCTGCGCGTTGGCCAGCGCCACGGCAACCACGCGATCCTTGAAGCTCAGCGTCGGCAGGCACACCGCGTCGTTCTTGACGAAGAGATTGCGCGCGCCAATCCGCTCTGCCAGCCGCGGCGCGCGGAGCAGCGGCGTCCATCCGGCCGGCGTCGTGGGCAAATAGTCGTCCGGAACCGGCAGCAGCGCCTGGTAGCGCCACATGCTCGACGGACCCGCGGCGATGGAGGCGCGCGTCACTGTGCGGCGCGCCTGGTCGAGGTCGACCACGACTTCCAGCGGAGAAAAACACTCGTCACAGATGGAAAGGGGAGCATTTGCGTAACGCTTCCCGCATTCGCGACAACGCAGTTCGTAAGCAGCAGCCATTCAGCCCTCGCGTTCAAGAGCGGCGTCGGCAAATATATACGGGCACGCGTGACGACGAACTACGCTACTTCCGGCACTACCGAGGATTGCGCGAGATGCGATACAGCCTGCACCCCGAATCTCATGTACCCCGCCTTGCGGCGAGCGAGAGTTGACACCGATGTCCCGAATTGCTCGGGCCGGTTGTCGTGGCGTCACAGGGCCCGTCCCTCAGCCACTCTGCATGAAATTCAGGCTCGCTCTTTGAGGAGCAAACTTGAATACTCTTTTGATACCACACACGCCCTGAGGACGCAACTCCATCGACGGGCAACCGCAGCCACAGGCGGTCGAATGGCTCTCCGGAACATCGAATCGCGCCCGCCTCAACCGCGCCCTCACCGCGCCGCGATCAACCGCTCACGCACTCCGGGATTCGTTGCCATATCGATGCAGGTCCACGCCATGGCCAGCGCGCCGTCGATGAGGGCTTTATCCGCGTCGGCGGTCACGCAGTGCGCCGTGAATTCCGGCTGATGGTTGACCGCGGGCAATGAGTTGATGCCGATCATCGGATGAATCGACGGCATCGCCCGCGATACATTCCCCATATCCGTCGATCCCGTCGGCCGCGTCTCCCACTCGCCAAGGTTGGGGAACGGCCGCCCCAGCGCCTCCGAGTTCGCCCGATAGAGAGCCGCCATTTCGTGGTCGTGAAGCATCTCGGCGTAGGGCTTGTCGCCGCCCCGGATCTCGACCCTGGCGCCGGTCGCGAGGCCGCCCGCCTCGAAGCAGCGGTAGACCTTCGGCCGCAAATCGTTCAGCTGATCCAGGGTCTCCGAGCGGATGATGTAGCGCGCCGATGTATGCGCGGGGACGACATTGGGTGCGGCTCCGCCCTGGGTGACGATTCCGTGAATGCGGTCGGTGGAGCGAATGTGCTGGCGGAGCAGGCCGAGCGCGGTCTGCGCGATGGTGAGGGCGTCGGCAGCGTTGACGCCCAGCTCCGGGAACGCCGACGCGTGCGACTCCTTGCCCGTGCAGTGAACGTCGAACATTGACGCCGCGATGATCTTCGCCTTCACCATGTCGAAGGGCGCGGGGTGCACCATCATGGACGCGTGCAGGCCGTCAAAGCCGCCGCGTTCCAGCATCAGAATTTTTCCACTCGCGTTGCCGACCTCTTCGGCCGGCGTGCCAACGACGCTGATGGTCAGGCCGACCTCGTCAGCCACCTTCGCGGCCGCGAGCGCCGCGCCCACCGCCGACGCCGCGATGATGTTGTGCCCGCACGCATGACCGATGCCCGGCAGGCAGTCGTACTCGGCGCAGATGCCGATGTGCAGCGGCCCCGAACCGGCGCGCGCGCGAAACGCCGTGGGCAGACCGCAGATCCCCTGCTCCACCTCGAACCCCACCGCATCCAGCGACTCGCACAGCCACGTCGCCGCCTTCTCCTCTTCGAACCCCAGTTCTGGATCCGCATGGATTCGATGGCTCAGTTCGATCAGGCCCACACGCTCCGCATCGAACCGTTCCCGCGCCGCCGATTTGGCGTCCATAGGCTTCCTCCGTTTCGCTCACCGCAGAACCATATCACGCGTTGTTGCGCGACTTCAGGGGCTGGTATGGAATCATAGTGGTTTCCCGGAGAGATGCCCATGAACGCTGCCGTCGTCCGATCCTTCGATCAGCCGCCCCGCTACGAGTCCTTCCCCGACCCCGTCCCTGGCACCGATGAAATTCTCATCGACGTCACTGCCGCCGGTCTCCATCCCATCGTCAAAGCTCTGGCCAAAGGAGCCCACTACGGAAGCACCGGCCTGCTGCCACTGATTCCCGGCGTCGACGGCGTCGGCCGCACCCCCGACGGCGCCCGCGTGCTCTTCGGCTCATCGCGCCCTCCCTATGGAACCTTCGCCGAGCGCTCCATTACCAGACGCGCCATGTGCACGCCCATCCCTGACGGCCTCGATGACGCCGCCGTTGCCGCCATGATGAACCCGGGTATGTCCTCATGGGCCGCTCTGGAGCACCGCGTCCACTTCGCCGCGGGCGAGAGCGTGCTGATTCTCGGGGCGACAGGCTCGGCCGGTAAACTCGCCGTGCAGATCGCGAAGCGCCTCGGAGCCAGGCGCGTGGTCGCGGCGGGCCGGAATCCCGAGGCTCTCGGAGAAACGAAATCTCTCGGCGCCGATGCGACCATTTCTCTGAACCAGGACCACGACAAGCTTGTCTCCGCGTTTCGTGAGGAGATCGCCGGCAACAAAATCGACGTGGTGCTGGATTATCTGTGGGGAGCTCCCGCGGAAGCGGTTCTGGCCGCGATCACGCAGAAGGGGCTCGACCACGATGCCGGGCGCATTCGCTATGTGGAGATCGGCTCGACCGCCGGGCCGGCGATCACCCTGCCAGGAGCCACTTTGCGCAGTTCCGGGCTGGAGCTGATCGGCAGCGGATTCGGCAGCGCTTCCATGGAAGAGATCTTTGCGTCGGTGCGCGCGATTCTGCAGGAAGCCGCCCGGCAGCCATTCCAGATCAAATTCACGACCGCGCCACTGAGCGACGTCGAAAAACTCTGGAACTCCCGTGAAGAAGCTCGCCTGGTCTTCCAGCCCTGACGGGCGGGCATATTTCCGAGGCTCGCGCCTGGTGCTCCCGCGCTGACGCGCCGTGTCCGCTTTTGACCATCGATTTCCGGAAACGAACAGCCACCTGTCCAGTTTTCGGGCGCGATCCCCCGGCCATTGCGCAAAATCATCGATTTGGCTCCGCTGTGGAAATGGCGAGCCGTTTGCACCGCTCTGAAAAGGCCCTGCTTCCCCAACCAATCCTGACAGGCCAATCCAGGAGGCCAACCCATGAAACACCCGGTACGGTTTTCTCGTGCCTCGGCGGCTCTGCCGTGCGTGGCGTCGGCTGTTCTGCTCCTTGGTTTCTGCTGCAGCGGACTCCTCGCCGCCGATTCTCCCCTGCCCAAAGCCACCGAGGTTGTCGAGCGCTACGATCAGGCTCTGGGCGGACGCGACGCAATCCTCCGCCACACCTCCAGCACCATGCGGGGCACGCTCGAAGTCCATGAGGCCTTGGGGACGATTACACTGCCGTTTGTCTATTACGCCGGAGCTCCGTACCTCCGCGTCGAAAGGGTCACCCTGCCCAATGGCGCGGGCGAGAATCTGAACGGCTTCGATGGAACGACCGCATGGGGCAGCGATCCCCGCACGGGCCCCCAGGTTTTTTCCGGCGACGACCTGCAGTCGACGAAGCGCGATGCGGATTTCTACTACCCGCTCGACGAACTCACCTGGTTCAGGTCCATGGAGACCGTCGGCATCGAAGATTTCGAAGGCCGCCCCTGCTATCACCTCCACGGCATCAACAACTGGGGCAAGTCAAATGATCACTATTACGATCGCGAAACCGGCCTGCTCACCGCCTATGAATTCCAGGCCGGCCCGGGACTCGTTCACGAAATCTTTTCCGATTACACAAAAGTGGACGGCGTCCTCGTCTCCATGAAGCAGACCGTCAAGGTCAAAGCAAAAGACGGCAGCTGGACCGTCATTCAGGTCATCAGCTACACGTCGTATACCTTCAATGACGTCGACCCCGCTGTTTTCACGCCTCCGCAATCTGTCCGCGATCTGCTGGCCAGGTCGAAAGCGCCCGCGACTCCCTGAAAGACCGCGCGCCGCAGATCCCCGAGGGGTTATCTTGCAATCGCGGTCGCGAGCAGTACAATGCCACCCAATCCTGCTGATGGAAGAAGTATCCCGCTGAATTTGAAGCGGACGCTTCGCCGGAGCAGAGGGTGGGCGCGATGGCTCCAATCAATCTGGTCGCCGGCTGGCTGGGCATGCTGGCGGGAGTGCTCTCAGGGGCCATGGTGGGCCTCTTCTTCTACCGTGACGACTGGATGGGCGGCTACGACTCCTGGCGCAGACGGCTCACGCGCCTCGGTCACATTTCTTTTTTCGGCCTCGGCTTTCTCAACCTTATCTTTGCCGCCACAGCCGCACAGCTGGCTCTCAATCGCGCCAGCCTGGCAGTCGCTTCCTGGGGATTCATCGCCGGCGCCATCACCATGCCGGCCTGCTGCTTCCTGTCGGCGTGGCGCAAGCCGTTTCGTCACCTCTTTCCGATTCCGGTCGCGGCCGTGGCAACCGGTGTAGTCGCGATCCTGCTCGGATGGTGGCATCGATGAAGCTCGGCCTCATTGCCATGAGCGGCGTGCGCGCCCACAATCCCGAACTCACCGCTCTCGGGCTCACCCTCCCCGGCTTTGTGGAGCGCAACAAGGTGATCGCTTCTCTTCCCAGCCTGGGACTGCTCACACTTGCCGGGCTCACTCCACCCTCCGTGCAAACGCGCTATCTGGAAGTCCCCGACATCGACGCGGTGTCCGGCGTTCCGGAAGAATTCGATGTCGTCGCCATCTCCAGCTTTTCCGCCCAGATCGGCGAAGCCTACGCCCTCGCCGATCGCTACCGCGCCCTGGGGACGAAAGTGATTCTGGGCGGATTGCACGTCAGCGCCGTGCCCGATGAAGCCCGCGCCCACGCGGATGCCCTGGTGATTGGCGAGGGCGAGCCGGTGTGGCCACGCCTGATGTCCGACCTTCTGGAGAACGGGAGAAATCTGCGTGAGGTCTACGATGCTCGCCTGCTCGACTATGACTTCAGGGATTCCCCGATGCCGCGTTTCGAGCTGCTGAACATCGACTCCTACAATCGCCTCACCGTACAGACCCAGCGCGGCTGCCCTTTTCGCTGCGAATTTTGCGCCGCATCCATTCGCATCTCGCCCACCTACAAGGTCAAGCCCGTCGATCGCGTCCTCGCCGAAATCCGGGAAATCAAATCGCTGTGGAGCCGGCCTTTTATCGAATTCGCCGACGACAACACGTTCGTAAACAAAACTCATTCGAAGCAACTGATGCGCGCCATCGCTCCGGAAGAGATTCGATGGTTCACCGAAACCGACCTCTCCGTGGCTGACGACGTCGAACTTCTGGAGATGATGCGAGACGCGGGTTGCGCCGAGGTGCTGATTGGTTTTGAGAGCACGACCTTCTCCGGCCTCGACGGCCTTGAACAACGCTCCAACTGGAAAGCCAAACGCGTCGACAAGTACCTCGACGCAGTCCGCATCATCCAGAACCACGGCATCCGCGTGAACGGATGTTTCATTCTCGGCCTCGACGGCACAGGTCTCGATTCCTTCGATGCCATCTGGCAATTTGTGCAGGAGAGCGGCCTCTTTGACGTCCAGATCACGGTCCAGACCGCTTTTCCCGGAACGCCGCTCTACGCGCGGCTGAAAAGCGAAGGCCGAATTCTGCGCGATGAAGCCTGGGAGCTATGTACGCTCTTCGACGTAAACTTCAAGCCGGCAAAAATGAGCGTTGCGGACCTTGAGGCGGGGCTGAGAGGGCTTGCCAGCCAGATTTATTCGGACGAGTCCACCCTGGAACGCCGGGCCAGGTTTCGCAGAAACTATCACCTGCAGCGTCGCAGCGAGATGCGGCAGCGCAGTCAAATTCATTGAGCCGGAGGAACCAGCATGGTTATTCTTTGGATAAGAATTCTTCTCATCCTGTGTGGACTGTTTGACGGAGTTGTCGGCGCCATTTTCGCCATCGCGCCTGCCGCGATGTTTCGCATCTTCGGCGTGGCCCCGCCGAATCATTACGGTTACGTTCAGTTTCCTGCCCTGCTGCTCCTCATCTTCGCCTGGATATTTTTTCGGGCAGCCGCCGATCCCGTCAAACGACGCGAACAGATCCTCTACGGCGTCGCCTTGAAAGCTGCCTACTCCGGCCTCGTTTTCTGGTACCAGTTCCACGGCGGCGTCCCGTCTCTGTGGATTCCATGGGCATGGGCCGATGCCGCGTTCCTCGTTTTGCTGCTCGTGGCATGGATGGCCGTGAAACGTCCTGAATCGCTGCCGCAGTGACGCGAAGGCCAGCCAAAAAAATCAACGAGGCCGCCTGACCAACATCTGTAGAGGAGGCCTCGTTGTCCGAGGAGAGTTGCTGTGTGAGAAGCCCGCCGGGACCCCTCACGCATGATTGGACCCCTGCGCGTTACCAAAGTTGCGGCCGTGCTGACTTTTTTAACTCCCTCCGAATCAGGGGCTTCCGGGGGATGGCTGCTCCCACCTCAGATTCATGCCGATACGCCGAAGTGCTATTCATCGCTGTGTCAACAGGGGTAAGACTGGCGTTACCGATCCTCCAGGAAAGATTCTTTGCGTATGCGGGACATTCTGCTTGCTCTCCTGTTTGTCGCCATGGTTCTGACGCCGGCCGTTGTTGCTGCGCGCAGCGGGCGTGACCTGCACTCGGGCAAGTGAGAGCCTCTCTTTAGTGCCCACGACGTTGATCCCTTCGTAACTGGATTCCTGTACGAGTCTTCGCCTTTCCGCTACCCATCGACTACACTTGGGGTTAGCTAAAGTGAGGACACCACGATGCTTGTCGTGATGAAGGCGCAGGCGACCAGGGAAGAAATCCAGGCAGTTTGCGATCATATCGAGGCGCTGGGTTACCGCGCCCATCCGCTGCCCGGAGCGCAGCGCACCGCCATTGGCATTACCGGCAACCAGGGCGAGGTCGATCGCGGCAACCTGGAGGAAATGGCCGGGGTTGCCGAGGTGATTCGCGTCTCAAAGCCCTACAAGCTGGTGAGCCGCGACGTCAAGGAAGAAGACACCGTCATCCGCTTTGCCGGGACGGATGCGACCATCGGCGGCGCGAAGGTGGCGATGATCGCCGGGCCGTGCTCCGTTGAGTCGCGGGAGCAGGCGTTCACGATCGCCGAGCAGGTTGCCCTGGCGGGGGCGCAGTTTTTCCGGGGCGGCGCGTACAAGCCGCGGACTTCTCCCTACGCGTTTCAGGGACTGGGCGAAGAGGCCCTGAAGATTATGGCGGAGATTCGCGAACGCATGGGTCTTAGGATCGTGACGGAAGCCATCGATCACGAAGCCCTGGAACTGGTGGCCGAATACGCCGACGTAATCCAGATTGGCGCGCGCAACATGCAGAATTTTTCGCTGCTGAAGGCGGCCGGGCGCAAGCGTAAGCCGGTGCTGCTGAAGCGTGGGCTGGCTGCGACCCTGGACGAGTTCCTGATGGCGGCCGAGTACATCATGAGCGAGGGCAACTACGAGGTGATCCTGTGCGAGCGCGGCGTGCGGACGTTTGCGGATCACACGCGCAACACGCTGGACCTGAGCATCGTGCCCGCCGTGCAGCGGCTGAGCCATCTGCCGATTCTCGTGGATCCGAGCCATGGAACCGGCCAGCGCAATAAGGTGCTGCCGATGGCGCGCGGCGCAATTGCGGTTGGCGCGGATGGGCTGATCGTCGAAGTACACCACCAGCCGGATAAGGCGCTCTCCGACGGAATGCAGTCGATTCTGCCCGAGCAATTCGCGCAGCTGATGGATGAGTGCTCGCAGATTGCAGCCGTGCTGCACCGCCGGGTTCCTCGCGGGATTCACGCCGAGGAGAATGCAGCCGTGGCGGTTTCCGCCCGCTAAGCCGGTCCAGTCCTTTGGTGGCGCGGACAGCCGTTCGGCATTTTCCTCCCAAACCTTCGTTGCGTATCCTGAACCCGACGGTGCCACACATCCTGTCAACCAGCTCGGGCTTCGGAGCAGGGCCATTGGCCCGGCGGCTCGCCGTCGCCGGACTATTGCTTCCGCTGCTGCTGGCCGGATGCCGGCGCAGGCATTTCCCGCATTACCCGTCGGATTTTCGTGAATACGCGTGGGTGACAAACCGCGGCGACAATTCGGTCACCGTCTTTGATCTGGTTCACCTGCAGACCGCGGCGACGATTCCGGTCGGCGACGATCCGACCGACATCGCGGTGAGCCCAACGCGCAACGAGGTCTATGTCGCGAACACGGGCGGCGGCTCGGTAAGCGTCATCGACGCGGTTACAAATCGCGTGGCCGCAACGATTCCTGTTCACCGGGCGCCATCGTCCATCGGCGTGGACAGTCTCGGGCAGCGCGGATACGTTGCCAACTCCGGTTCGAATAATGTCTCGGTGCTGGATTTGGCGCGGCGCCGGGAGATAGCCGCGATCGGGGTGGGCGAAACCCCGGAGGTGGCGCGCGTTTCGCCGGACGGGGCAACGCTGGTGGTGACAAACGGCGGCGGCGGCAGCGTCAGCGTGATCGATGCGCATGGGCTGCGGGTGCGGGCGGTTTTCAGCGGATGCCCCCAGGCGTCGGATGCGGTCATTCTTCCGGATTCGTCGAAGGCGTTCGTGGCCTGCAGCGGAGGACATCAGGTGATGGCGGTGGGTCTTGCGCGCGCGCAGAGCCTGAATCCTGAAGATCGGGCCGACCGGCTGCTGGCGTTTCTCGATGTGGGGCCGACGCCGGTCCATTTGGCGCTGAAGCCCGATGGCGGAGAGATTTTTGTGTCGAATTTTGGCGGGGACACGATCTCGGAGATTGCGACGGGAGCGGATGACGTGGGAGGCGCGTATGTGGTCGGAGCCAGCCCTCTGGGCGGGATCGTGAGCGCCGACAACTCGACGCTGTGGGTCAGCAACTCGGGCGACAATACGGTGGCCGCCTATTCGATTGACGACGGCCAGCTCATTAATACGGTGCAGGTGGGTGACGGACCAGGACCGCTGGCCTTATCGGGTAATGGCTTCCTGCTGCTGGCGGTTGATCGCATGGCGGGCGACGTGTCGGTGGTGAGGACGATCAGCTACACGCCGCGCGGACAGCCGATCACCGGATCGCTGTTCACGGTGCTGTCGGCGGGAAAACACCCGAATGCGATTGCGGTGAAAAGTTTCTACTGTGAAGTGACGGCGCTGAGATCGGGGAATTCGGCCAGCGCTGGAATGCGATGAGGGAGCTTCAGCGCTATTTGCGCACGAGCCCGGAATGGGGCCTGCGCCACACCACGGCGAGCTCTTCGCGGTCCAGAATTTTACGCACCTGCAGGCGCGCATGGTTGGACCAGGGTCCGACGGGATCGAGCTTGACGTAGGCTATCCAGTGCCGCAGAGCGCGGCGCCGCTCGTTACTGCGCTCGTAGGCGAGCGCCAGGTTGTAATGCGCGTCGGCGTAGCCCGGCGAGAGGCGAATGGCCGCCTTGTACGCATCCACAGCCTCGGGCAGGCGTTGCAGTTCGTCGAGCGCGTTGCCCAGATCGAAGAACGCCAGAGCGTATTCGGGATTCGCGAGGGTGGCACGGCGGTAGAGCTGCTCGGCACGCTCGAACTGGCGCTGGTTGTAGAGAATCGTACCGAGATTAATAGCGGCCGGCGCGTGTTCGCCGAGCGAAAGCGTCTCTTCGTAGAGTGCGGCAGCTTCGGTGACCTTGCCCTTCTCCTCGCAGCGGACGCCCTCAAAGAAGAGGGTGTTGATTTTATTTTGGCGCTGGGTTTCGGAGATGGCGGCGTCATCGACGAGCTCGAGGCGCGACCCCCCGCCTTCAAAATCGAATTCGAACTGGCCGGCGATGGGATCCATGGTCGCGCCGGAGTGGCGGAAGACCAGACGCGGCCCGCGCAACGCGACGCCGGCCTCGAGCAGAGGATTGGGAATTCCGGAAACCGCCCTCATGGCGCATACGCTCGCCTTGATATTCGAGGCGGAGATGCGCTGGGCGCGCAGATCGCGAAGCTTGCGGAGTTGAACGAGGTCCTGGAATCCATAATCGGAGGCGGCGACGATAAGTCCAGCCCTCTCCCAGGAGCTCAGTTGCCGGGAAGAGATGCGCAGTATGCGAAGTACATCCTGGCGGCTATATCGATTCACAGGGGCGAAACACCGCTCCTCAGTTCTTCACGATTATCCCAGGCTGGCAATCGAGGAGCAAGGGCGCGCGACAAAAAATCAGTGGATAAGGAGGTACGAAACAGATACGTATCTGCGCGGGTTCATCACGGCGAAAGGATAAGAAGACAGCACCACAGAGGACGCGAAGTCAGAGAGAGGGTGTGGGGGGTCGGTCGCTGCGTTTGCGCTCATCGACCACCATGGTTTCGGCGAGGCGATCCTGCGCGCACATGCGATTCCCGCTCCAGAAAAACTGCAGGAACCCGAGCCCGCCTTCGAGCACGGCGGCTCCATAGCCCAGCGCTCTTTCGATCGACTGCCACAGTCCGAGGCGACGATGGGTTGGTGCCGTTGCCGATGTAGTTGGCGAGGCCGAAGTAGAGCACCAGGAAAATGAGATTGCCAGCCTCGTGGAAGTTCCAGACGATGTGGACCCGTTGCTGGTGGAGGGCTTTGATGCGCCACAAAACTTCGGCTGGAGCCCAGAGAATGAGCGCGATGAGGAGATCGACGGCGTAGCCGAGCAGGCGTTGCCCGAAGGTTGCGAGAGGCAGACCATCCAGCTCCCGCAGCCGCGGGGATTCCTGCGCACGAAAGCGACGCTGGGCGGAGCGAGCGGCGGTGGTCTTGCGAGTAGCTATGGTCACGGGCGTGGTTGGGATTGAGGGTACCACGCTCGTCATCGGACCTGACCTCGATGCGGCTATTTGCCGCCAGCTCCTGAAGCGGCCGGCGCTGGCGCCGCACTCGGTGCGGGGCGGATCAACACGGCAGTGCGCGGGAAGGTGAAGGTCCCACCCGCATCATCGATGATGTTGATCTGGCAAATGTAGGTTCCGGGCTTGAGACTGTCGAGCGGCACATCGAACTGGAACGCAACGGCATCGCGCGTGGGTTCGTTGAGCTGCGTGGCCTGCACCAGCGGCGTCTCGAACGCCTTTGCGGAGCCTGAGAGAAACTCGATGCTGGTCATAACGCGCACCGGCGGGGGCGCATTCTTGTCGGGCTTCGGCGCCGGCGCAGTAGCACCGGGAGCTGCCGCGTCCACGGCCTTCGCGCCCGTTGCGTGCGCGGGGTCATAGACCTCATAAAGCAGATACATGTGCTGATCCTGGCGGAAGACGTGCGGCAGGTTTGGCACCAGTTGTTCGCCATCGCGCACCAGCGGGCTGTCCTGCTGTTTCTTGCTGGCAGGCATGCGCTGGCTGGCGAGAACGACGGAGCTCATCCTGAGCGGGACCTTCTTCAGATCCGGAACCGTCAGATCCGTTTCGAAGGAACCCATGCGGCCGGTCTCGTTCTCGCGCACGACGAATTTCACATGATACTTGCCGACGGGCAGACTGAATCCCGTGGTGTACTGCACATTTTTCTGCCGCACCTGCTGCGACTGATCGACCGCGAGCTTGATTGTGTCGCGCACGTCGCCGATGTCGCGGCCGTTGGTGTCGCGCACCTGGCCGATGATGTCGATCGTCGCCTTGTCGCGGTCGCCGCCCTTCACAAACGGAATCTGTGAGCCGGGAACGACCAGCGAAATGGGCACAAAGAAGCGGTTGTCGCCGGTGCGGAAATAGAGCGCCTGCATATAAACCGCCATATCTGTGGCGGGCAGATCGCTGGCCAGCTCTTCTTCCAGCTGGCGCTCGCGCTCATCCTTCGTCGCGTGCTGGTAGTCGGCGGGCGCGTAGTAGCCAGGCCGGTATTCCAGCTTTACGTCGCCGCGATCGATCTTGATGGACAACCGTCGGTAGCGGCCGTCGCGCCGCAGATCGGTGGAGTGATAGCCGATGACGTAGTAGGCGGACGTGTCGTGCTGGATGCGGTCGAAGGCGGGCGAGAAATCGTTCGAGTCAAAGAACGCTTTGCCGCCGGTGTCGGATGACAGCGTCGCCATCACTTCCTGGGTATTGAAGTTCGAGTCGAGATTGTTCTGGAGCGCTGCACCGTTGAAGGAATTGGCCCCGCGCAGATTGCCGGTGGTGGCATCGCCCAGCGGCGAAATGGCCTGCAGGCCGCGCGCATCGACGCTGTAGATGGCGACGTTGGCTCGCACCGATGCGTTCACGGCAGCGTGCAGAGACGCCTGGTTCTCAATGCCGTCGCGCTGGATGCCGCCGGAGAAATAGAGCAGCGACTTTTTCTCGTTGAGGTAGCCGAGCGATTTCGAAATGTCCTCGATGGCGAAGAGCTCGCGGTCGGTGTTGATGTCGTTGTACTCCGACTCATCGGGCGTGAAGGAGCTGGCGTCTTCCACCTGATTACTGGTGCTGGTGGCGCCCAGACCGTAGCCGGCGCCCTGTGTACCGCTGTAGCTGTTGACGGCTTTGAGGAGCAGATCTTTGCTGGCGGTGAAGTCCTGGTCGAGCGAGAGGGTTGCATCGAGAGAAACGACCGCGACAAGGTCGGCCGGATGCATCTGCTTGTTGACGTAATTGCGGGCTGCGTCCTGGGCGCGATCGAGATCGTCGGGCTGCATCGAGGTGATGTCGAAGAACATGACGATGAGCCGGTGATTGCGCAGCTCCTCCTGGGTCGCGGTGCCGGTTTTTGCGCCGAATACGCCGTTGGGGGCAGAGGCATTGATGGTGGCTTCGTTCAGGGCGGCGGCTTCGTCGACGTTTTCAAAGTCGAAGCTGGCAATGTGCTGCGGCTTGCCGTCCTCGGTGACGGTGAAATCCTTTTCGGTGAGTCCCTTCACCACCTGGCCGGTCTTCTTGTCGCGCACCACCACGTTCGTGAGCACCAGGTCGCTGTTCACTTTCAGCGTGAAGGTGGAGCTTTGGGCAGGCTGATTCTGGGTCGGGGAGGGGTTCTGGTCCTGGGGGCATGCGGGCGTGATCATAGCCAGCCCTGCAACGATAGCGATCATTCCGGAGAAGCGGCTTCTCATCATGCGATCCTCTAGAACCGATACCGGCCGATGAAGCTGAACTGACGCATGGGTGTGGCGGCTGAGGTGACCTCGCCGTAGGTGTTAGTGCCCAGCGTCGTGTCGACGCCCGAGTACTCCACCATATTAAAGACGTTGTCGGCAGTGGCGCGCATCTCGAAAGTCTTCGTGTCACCGAAACGGAGACTCTTCGACGCGGACATATTTACCGTAATCGTACTGGGACCGGGGATGCTGAAGCGCGACGCGGTGCCATAGGGGCCAGCGGGCGCGGCAAAGGCATCCTTGTTGAACCAGTTCTCCAGCTTGCCTCCGCCGGCGGTCAGCGACACGCCGGGGACCCGATCCGGCCGCAGCGTATTGGTGGTGCCACGCGCGACATCCTCGACAGACGCCTCATAGGCCGGTGTCAGAGGATTGCCGGTCGCAATGGCGTAAGTACCAGAAAGATTCATGTTGGCGAGGACATGGCCGAACCAGCCAGTGGTGAGCAGGTGGGTGTCGGGACCGAAGGGGAGTTCGTAGACCCAGCTGCCACTGACTTTGTGCCGAACGTCGTAGCTGGAGTCCGATTCCTCCGCACGGATGTCCTGCCAGTTCTGCACCAGACCGGCGCTGGTGCCGCCATTGCCGCCGACGGAAGTGGCGTCGTCAATGGCGTGCGCGTATGTGTAGGTAGCCTGGAGCGAAATGCCGCCGCTCATGCGCTTGCGCGCGCTGAAGGTAAGCGCGTTGTAGTTGGAAAACGCCAGCGAGTCCTCGTAGTCGTACAGGACGGTCTGGCCGTTGCTGACGGCGGTGGGCAGCGTGGTCGTCGCACTTCCGGGCTCCGGGTATCTGCCCGGTGCGTCGACGATGTCCAGCCGCGAGCCCTTCGATCCGTTATAGCCGAGGTTCATGACGATGTTCCACGGGACCGTGCGCTGCAGGTTCAGGTTCCACACCTGGACCCAGGGAAGGCGGTAGTTCTTGTTGACCGAGTAGTTGCCGATCTGCTGGCTCTCCGGAACAGGAAAGCCGTTGGCCAGGCAAAACGCAGAGCAGTTGACGACGGAGGAGATGCCTGCTGAAGTTGGTTCCACATCGTTGGTCTGGACATCGGCGAAGGGCGGTTCGAATGCAAAATTCTGCACAAACTTCACGTACTGGCCGACGGTGTAGTTGATTCCGTAGCCCCCGCGAATGACGGTGTCTTTGATCGGATGGAAGGCAGCGCCGAGGCGCGGAGAGAAGTTATTTTTCTCCGGATAGATGAGGTCGCGAGGATACTTGCCGCTGAACGGGCCGACTCCATTGGGCGTTACGATGGCGACCTGGGAGAAGTCGGGGCTGGCGTCGAGCGTAGCAAGACGGTCATTCTGTTCCGAGTAGGGCGAGTAGTAGTCGTACCGGAGGCCGAAGAGAAACGTCGCGTTTTTGAAGGCACGCCAGTCGTCCTGAGCGTAGCCGTCGATTTCGTTCTCGCGGAGATGCGCCTCCTGGTAGGCGGCCTGCAGCGTTGCTTCCTGGGGAAGGCCGAGCAGCAGGTCGGCGAGGGACGAGCCGCTCGACGCAAAGCCGTTGAAACCGGAGTTGGCCGTGCCGGTGGAACTCGATCCGGGTGCTTCTGTGAAGAGGCCGGTGAAAACGTACGTTCCCGTCGAGTTGGTGTTGCCGATCATGTCGCTGTAGACACGCCGCATGTCGCCGCCGAAGCGCATGTTGTGCTTGCCGTGAACCCACGCGACGGTGTCGTTGACGGCCACGGTTTCCGCCAGCGCAAAACTTGGCTGCTGCTCGTTCAGTCCCGTGAACTGGTTGAGGGTCACGCTGGGCAGGCCCCAGAGCTGCGGCGACTGGGGCAAGCCGGTGAGGCCCAGCTGCGGCGCGATATCCGTGAGATTGCTGAAGTAGTTGCTCACCTGGGTGTGCGTCTGGTTCCAGGTTCCAGTCAGATTGTCGGTGAGCCGCCCTTTGCCGATAGAGTAGCCCAGCTGCAGCGAATACTGATGAGTCTGGTTCTTGCCGCCCAGGTCGGGAAAGAGGTTCAGGCTGTCAGAGGCGGAATGGCTGTAGTTGAAATTCGCGTTCATGCTCTGGGTTAGGCCCGGGTTGCCCTGGCCCAGATACTGCCGGGCCATGCGCATCAGGCCGCTGGTGCCTGAGGCGTTGCTGCCGAAGTTATGCATGACGCGGGCGCCGACCAGGGTGGTGTTGGTCTGTGCCGAGGTGAGGCGCTGGTAGTTATAGTTCTGGGTTTCTCCCGGGAGATTGGGGAGCGGGATGTAGTTGATCAGCGCAGTGGCCGGGAGAGCGATGCATTGCGAAGGAATGACGTTGCCGATGAATGGGGTTCCCGGGGTGTTACCGTTCGCGGTGCACGTCGAGCCCGGGGGATCATAGATCGGAATCGCAGTTCCGCTCGGCGTGGTCAGGCTGGTAAAGTCGCCGCCGCGTTCGGCCAGCGTGGGAACGGTTCCGTAATTGTCGAAGGGCGAGGAAGAGTGCGTGCCGGACAGGGTGAAGAACAGGAAATCGTTTTTGTCGTTCGTCAGGATTTTCGGGATATAGGGCGCCGACAGGAAGGTGAGGCCGAAGCGGTTGGAGGAGTAGGCGGGCTGCTGGATTTGCTGACCGCGCAGCGCAAAGTCTTCGGCGTTGAGCGCACCGTTGCCACCGTTCCAGAAAAGCGCGCCATGCGGCTGGTTGGGTTTGAAGTTGCGGAAGTTGCCGCGCATGCCGCCGCCGCCTCTGCCTCCACCACCGCCGAATCCCCCGCCGCCACCGCCAAAGCCACCGCCTCCACCACCGCCAGGACCGCCACGGCCACCGCCCGCGCCCCCGGAACCACCTTGTCCGCCCGGGCCGTTGCCATTCAGCGACTGGTTCATCTCCGCGTCTTCGCGCATCTGGCTGAAGTCCATGCCGGCAAAGGGATTGGTCGTGCCGGTTTGGCCGGTCACGGCCACGGACTCGCTCGACGAGAAATCGGAGTTTGACGCGAGTGACGGAAGTTGCGCGCCGGAATCTTCGCCGCCGGCTCCCGCCTGGATCAGATCCGATGCAGCGCCAAGCAGGTTCAGGCTCTGGGCGCCGCCGGCTCCCGCAAACTGCCGCGCCGCGCCGGCCAGGTTGGCTTGCTGCTCCTGCTCCGCGGCTCGCGAGGCGAGCATGATGGAGAAGTCAATCGTCTGGTCGTGCGACGTGGCATTGAGCAGCCCTTCTTTGGTCACAGGGGCGAAGGCCGAAAGGTCCGTCTTCAGAACGTAGCGTCCATTCTGCGGGATCAGGAGAGTGTAGCTGCCAGTGATGTCGGTGGTGGTGCTGTATTTTTTGCCAGTCAGTGAATTGCTCGCGGTCACGCTGACGCCGGGCAGCGGGATGTTGCCGTCTTTCACGGTCCCGTGAATAGTGCCTCCAGCTGGCGCCGGAGCCGCGGCGGGCGCGGGAGCGTTTTGTGCCGGAGCGGGAGCGCTTTGTGCCGGAGCGGGGGGTGCGGACGTGGATTGCGTGTCAGGAGTGGGCGTGGCTGCAGGAGCCTGAGCCGGCGCCTGCTGCCCGGGCGGAGCGGCAGGCGTGGAAGATGGTGTTTGCGCCAGCGCGAGCGATCCCGCGAAAACCAGGGAGACAACAAGAGCAGGGAAGCGGGTCGTTAGCGTCATCGGGGTTAGTTCTGGGGGTTGTTGGGAACCTGAGCCGGTGCGGCCCCCGCGGAGGAGCCTTGTGGCTGCGGTGGCTGCTGACCCTGCGAACCGGGTCCATTGGCGGCGGGAGCTCCCGGCCCAGTGCCCGGTGCGCCACGCGGACCGCCGCCAAACCGCCCCTGCCCGCCCTGGCGCGGCTCCATCACCGTCAGGGTTGTCGCCAGAAAATTGCCACCCTGCAGGGAGCCGTCGGCCCTCAGCATGTCGCCCACTTTGATGTCCGGGAAGGTGATGTCGGTGGCGTTGCCGCGCATTCCTTTGTGAAACGTGGTGTTCTCATCGACGGCGATGGTCTGGCTGACCTTGTCCGGGCGCTCGATAGTCACCGTCAGGTCCTTGATCGCCGTGATTTTGCCCGTCGTCCAGGTTTTGCCGAATTCGGCGCGCATCTTCTCCATCTGCGCGGCCTGATCCGGAGTGAGCACCATGACAAACATGGCGCCGACGGTCTTCGCCTGGTCATCGAGATTGCCACCCGCGACGATTGTGTCGCCGACGTGAATGTCGGAGAATTTCGCTTCCTCGCGATCCTTGCGGATGCGTGTATTGGGGCCGGTTTCAACCTTGTAGACCTGGCCCTGCTCATCCTTAATCGTTATGTCATTGCCGGAGACGGCTGTTACTTTGCCATGGGCGTTGTTGCCGCCCATCATGAACATGCCGCCGCCACCCATTCCGCCGCCGCGGCCACCGCGCTGCGGGGGCTGCTGATCCTGCGCGAGAAGACCAGGGGTTGCGGAGAGCGTGGCCAGGGAAGCGCAGAGCGCGAAACCTGCAAGACGGGACCGGAGAATTCTCATACTCGTACCCTTCAGAGGCAGCCCGAGGGCCGTTCTGATTATGCCCGAATAGACGCGTCCCTGACTGGAAAGACGCGTTTTGGCGAGGGAGGGACCTCAATCGCCGCCCCGGCGAGAAGACCGAAAATCCGGGAAAAACTGCCCGAAGAGCCTTTGGAAGCCACCGAAAAATGAACCGCCGGTGAAACTTTGCGCATCCCTGTTTTTGTCCCTGTGCGTGGAGTGATAGTCTGACGGGCAGCCCCAGCCTGTATGCGCTCTCTCCTGCTGGGGGAAAGCCCACCAAGGACTGGCCAATGAGCGTACTCTCTGCAACAGTACTCGCCGAGGAATTCTGTCGCGTACGGAGCCAAAGCCTCGCGCTCTGCGCGCCGCTCACTCCAGAAGACATGATGGTGCAGTCTTGCGCCGATGCCAGCCCCGCCAAGTGGCATCTGGCGCATACCACCTGGTTCTTCGAGACGTTCATCCTGCGGGAATTTCTCCCCGGCTACCGCCCTTTCCATCCGGATTTCATCTGGCTCTTCAACAGCTACTACAACGCGGTTTCGGAACAGCCGGAGAAGAAGCTGCGTGCGTCATTCTCGCGGCCGACGGCGGAGGAGATTCTTGCGTACCGGCATCATGTGGACGCGGCGATGGAGGACTTTGCCGCCGGTAATGTCGCCGATGCGGCGCGGGAGCGCATCGTCCTCGGCCTGAACCACGAGCAGCAGCACCAGGAACTCCTCATCACCGACATCAAGAATGCGTTCTGGACCGATCCTCTGCATCCTGTCTACGCGCAGGGCGCTGCAGCGATCCAGGCCGATGCGCCAGAGGCTCCGCCGCTGCGCTGGGTTGATTTCCCCGGCGGCGTGGCGGAAATCGGCTATGCGGGCAAAGAATTCTGCTTCGACAACGAGACACCGCGGCACAAAGTTTATCTCCAGCCGTTTCGCCTCGCATCGCGGCCGGTGACGTGCGCCGAATATCTGCAATTCATGGAAGACGGCGGGTATTCGCGATCGGAGCTGTGGCTGTCGGAGGGATGGAACACCGTCCGCGCCGAGCGCTGGGATGCACCGCTGTACTGGCGCCGCGGCGACAGCGGGAAATGGGAGGTCTTCACGCTGCTCGGGCTGGTCTCCCTGCACGATTTGCTGTCAACGCCGGTCTGCCACATCAGCTACTTCGAAGCCGACGCGTATGCGCGCTGGGCGGGAAAATGTCTTCCCACGGAAGCGGAATGGGAATCGGCCGCGGTTGCGAATCCGGTGAGCGGCAATCTGCTGGAAGGCAAAAAGTTCCATCCGCAAGCTGCGCCGCCTGCATCCCAGAGAGAGCAGGCCGCCGTTGAGCAGCTTTACGGCGACGTCTGGGAGTGGACCCTCAGCGCTTATCTTCCTTATCCGGGC
>JASHPM010000321.1 GCA_030038115.1 Acidobacteriaceae bacterium
ACGACCGCATCCGTAACTCTCTTCAGACCATCGAGTGTCTTACTTACTGCCGCGACCCGCATGCGACTGACCCGGTTCGCAGCGCCATCGATGCCATCGAATCTGTCCTCCAGGAAGTTGCTGCCGAGAGCTTGCCCTCGCCGACCCTCACTCTCGACCCCTCCTGGGAGAAAGACCCGCTCTCTCGTCTACCCTCGAACTGATCGGCGCGCAGCAATCATTGGCGGCTCAGCCCCCCGGCGCTCACTCATAGCGGAGCGCGGTAAGCGGCTAATGGCTGCATGGGCCGTAATTTCCGGATGGCCGACTTTTGGGCCCCATTGCGGAACAAGGCAGGTTTACTTCGCGTCAGTTTCAGCGTGCGCCAGCTGCTCTGCCGAACGGGCCGCGGCCTGATCGAAGTAACTGACAAAGCGCTGCGTCTCGTTCGCTTTGTAAGGAGCAAGGTTGCGCGCCCAGCGAAAGCCCACCGGCTGATAAAGCAGATCGGCCGTGATGCGGAACGGACCGGCAGCTGAGCCGGTGGGCGCCTGGTAGCGCGTGGTGGCGCTGCCGCCGATGAAGGCCGCATCGGTTTCCGCCTTGCCGTGGACGGCAATGTCGGCCGAGGCGGTCTGCTTGTCAAACCCCGCGGGAAGTATGCGGTTGTCCTTGAGATACTGCGTGGCCGTCAGCAGCGCGGTGGTCACGTGCCCCTCGCTGTCGCCGAGGATCGGCTCGAAGATCTCCACCTGATCGGGTGCCGTAATCGTCGAGTAGTGCGGCGAGAAGCGCGTGGGATCCGCGTCGTTCAGGTTCCCCACAATCGACCCGTCCGCGTTCAGTTTGCCGGACTCGAAGATTGTGCGGCCCGCCCCATCGGTAACCGTGACGTGGAGCCAGGCGCGCCGCGAGGGGAAGGCCGTCGGGAGCTTGTGCCCGGTCAGGTTTTCCACGGTTACGGCAAAGGCAAGCTGGCCGGACGCAAACTCGACCGTGCGAACCGTCACCCTGGCCGCCTGGGACCCGAGAAACGTCCGCGTCTCGACCGATGCGGCCCTGAGATCGTCGGGAGTGGCGGCGACGGCGAGTTCGTCGTGATGCGTATTCAGCATCTCCTGCATCAGGAAGTTGGCGCCGGTGAAAGAGTGGAGGCGGACGTCCTCGTGCGCGGGGCTGCCCAGTGTGGCTACGGGAGCTGGCTCGGAGACGGCGGGCATGTGGCACTGCTGGCAGGTTTGCTTGTCGTGATAGTCGCTGTGCAGCCACTCCAGGTAAACCATCTGTTCCGGCAGGCGCCCGGCGGGCTTACCGGCGGAATCAAGCACCGTGGTGTACAGGGTGTGGCAGGAACCGCAGAGGCCGGCCTGGCGAAGGGTGTCCGATTGTTCGGTTGCCAGATGAGTGGCCGCCTTGTGGATATTGGTCGCGGGTGCGGTGGGGGGATACGGGCCGAAGAGTGTGCTGGCCTGCTGGCCCGGCAGCGCGAAGACCAGATTGCCGTTGTAGGAGTCGGGCGTCCCCAGCCCCTGGGTCAGCGCCTGGTGGCAAACCGTGCAGCTCACGCCGTCCGCGCCCGCACTATGCGAGTCGGGAGGAAGGATCGGGAAGATCGCGGTATCGCGACCGGCAGCCTTGTCCGCGGCACGCTGCAGGGGCATGTGGCAGGCCGCGCACTCGCTCTGGATTGCGGCCGAGGCGCTGGGGTGGTCCAGGGTTTCACGCTGGACGCTGGACTGCCAGTAAGGATCGCGCGCCGAGTTGGCCATCATGCTGGCGCTCCACGCCGACCCAATGGAAACATCCTCTCCGTGTTCGCTCCTGAGGTTGTTATGGCAGGTCATGCAGCGGCTGGAAACGGTCAGCGTTTCCGAAGACTGCTGTGCCGCAACGACCCCTTCGCTGAAGGCAAGCGCAAGCACGGAAAGAATGCATGCGCGCTGGCGTCTCAGGCCGGTCATGGTGGATGTCCCCTTCCCGTCGCCCGCGGATTTGCGTCCAGCATATATCGAAAGTTCAGTGCGGAGCGCAAACGCGTCGACTCTGTATCTGTCTCCGCAGGAAACTAGACAATCGGCATCGGCCGTTCAGGAGGCGCCTTGGAAAGACAAGGAAATGGTTCAGGTCTTCGTAAGGAACAGGAAGAGGATCAGTTCAGACTTTGATATTCCGGGAACGGCTGATTCGCGTGTGAGGCCACGTATCACCGGCAAACCGGAAGTCTCGAGGCCCGGACCCCCTGCCCAGACCGGTGTGCGGCCAGACTTCCGGGCCGCCGACAATCCGAAAACAACGTTACCATTGACCCGCCTACCCGCACAGGGTAGATTTCTGGAATCGATTGATGGAGACTGTTGAGGATGCGCCGATCTTTCTTCCTGCCTCTGCTTTTGGCCGGTTTCTTCTCTCTTGCCATCCCGCAAGTGTTGAAACCCAAATCCGCCAACGACTGGTTTCGCCACGCGGATGAATTGACGAACATCCGCTTGCCGGGCTCGGCTCCTTTCCACATGAAGGTCACCTTCCACGCTTTTCCTGGGATGGATTTCTCAAAGAAAGGCAAGTCCACCATCATCACTGGGGATGGCGCCTATGAGGAGACCTGGATATCTCCAGATCAATGGCGAAGGGAGGTTATTTTCCCCGGCTATCACGCCGTGGAAGTTCACTCGGCGGATGGCAGGAAGTATCAGGCGGATTCCGACTACGAGCCGAGCCGGGTTCTGATGATGCTCGACGCCCTGCTCTACCCGGTACCGGTCAACCTTTTCTCCCGCGAATACCCGGAAAGCACTGAAGACTGGACGATGGAACGGCTCACCGCCGGTACGATTCCCTACGTCACTCTCACCCATCGCGACCGCGGGGCGAATGACGACTGGTTTTACACCTCATATTCATTCCTGATGGACGGCATCCTGGTGCGCTCGAATTATCTTGGCCTCGTCACGAGTTGGGACAAAGACTCGGCTTTCCTGGGAAAGGTGGTACCCCTGCATTTCGAAACCCAGGCAATGGGGCACACGCTCCTGACCGCCGATGTCACGATTGCTGCAGCGGGCGAGACCGACGCGAAACTGTTCGAGTTGGACGGCCCCCCGGCCACCCCCGGCCTGACCATGCGGACGTTCCACATGTTCGAGATCAAGCGAGCGGAATATGAGGATCCAATCTCGTATTTCCTTGGCCCAAGGCCGGGCGGTGTGTTTCGGGAGATCATCGATCGGAAGGGACAGGCAAGGGAGACGGAGGTCATCGACGGCCCGGCGCCGGAAAACAACGAGAATATGGTGGATTCCGCGCGATCCAAGCGCTTCTATCCGGCAAAGGTGGATCGCGATCCCTGCGAAGAAACCTTCTGGATAAAGAGTTAAGTTATCTCCACAAAAGCCCTGTGGACTGACGGGCCATGCCCGGCGGCGGTTTCGGGCGGTTAACCGCCAACACGGAACTTTCGCGGCATGCGCTATATGACCGGCTAGGTTCACCCCACAGCAAGTAGCAAAAGCCTCCAGCCCTATGATCGTCCAGACAAATCACCTTGCTTCCCGTTCCGAAAGTTCCTTCGCAGTCCCATTTTGGGAAAAGTGCCCCGGAAATCTCCCCTGGCTCATTTCCCGCCATCCCCAGCGTGTCGACGGAAGCAGCACGCCTTCCCTGTTATGCGACCAGTCCTACTGGCTACTGGCTACTCCCTACTG
>JASHPM010000322.1 GCA_030038115.1 Acidobacteriaceae bacterium
GCTCCATCGACTTCGACCGGCCCCCACCCGATCGCCGGCACCCCCTGCAGCTTGCAATGAATCAGCACCGCCTCCGCATAGGGATAATTCAGCCCGTGATTCATGGGCAGCCGCGCCAGCACCGCGCCCACCGGCGTGCGCGCCGGGGTCGTGGCCGGCGCCGCACCCGCCTGAACCGGCCGCTCCCGCGCAATAAACGTGCAGCCCACAAACACGTTCCCGTGGTTGGCCGCCGTGTTGCGAATCCACATGAACGGCCCAATCGACTCAATGGTGCAGTGATCGAAGAACGCCGGCCCCACCCCCAGAATCGTGTCGCCGTCCCCGATAATCCGCGTCTCCGTCAGGTACACCGAGCCGCGCAGGTTCAGCGCATCGCCCGAGCCCTTGATATTCATGTGGCTCACAATGTTCTCTGAGCCCGAGATCAGCAGCCCCTCCGCCTGCCCGTAGTAGTAGTTGCTCACCGAGAAATTCTCGAGCTCAATCCCCGTCGAGTCATACACGGAAAACGCGCACCGCCGATTCGGCCCCGGCATCGGCGGATTGAACGCGCTGTTATCGCCGTAGCCCACCTGCACTTTGTCGCGATCCTCGCCGCGAATCGTCAGGTTCGCCTTCCTCTGGAAGAAAACAATCTCCTCGTACGTTCCATCCTTGATAAAAATCGTCACTCGCTGCGCCGGATGGTCCGGAGCCCAGTCCACCGCGCCCTGCACCGTGTTGAAGTCCCCGCTCCCGTCCGCTGCCACCACTACCCGCGTCGCATTCGCTGCCGGCCCCGCCGCTTTCGTCGTAAACGTCCACGCACGATCCGTGGTGAACCCCGCGAACCCTCCGTCGGCCACCGTCAGCACGCCCGGATCAATCCGCACAATGTATCGGTGGTGATACCTGAGCACGTTGTTGTGCAGATAAATCGTCGCCACGTCGCCGTGCACGATCACCGGATAAAAATGAAAATCCGGTAATCCGCCAATCGTCGTCAGCTGGTAGTTGTGCAGATCGGCTGGCGTCGTCCGCACCGCCGGCGTGGTCGTCGTTGGCGAGGTTGGAATCGACGGGTCCAGCGGAATCGTCGGTCCCGGCGGCACACGATGCAACGGATCGGGCCCCGCCGGCACGCTCGGTTCAATGCTGTCCACCAGCTTGTGCCCGGCCGCATCGTAGACGCGAATCCACCCGGCCTTCCCCACCGTCACCGGGCTCGCAAACGTCACCACCAGATGCGTATCCGGATTGACTCCCCGCGCCTTGTTCGCCGGAAAACACGTCACGCCGTCCGTTTGCGCTCCGCCCTTCGCGCCCAACAACAAAGCCCCGGCAGCCAACACCACCAACCCACGGTTCCGAAAACTCCGTCTCACCGCAAACACTCCTGCACTTCGTACGCCCCTTTATAGCCGCATTCCCGCGAGCGCAGCAATCGAACTTCGCCGCGAATCCCCTACAATCTCCTCGTGCCTCCCAACGCCACATCGGCCCATGCCGGCTCTCCCGCGAACCTCACCGTCGCCCTCACCGGGGCCAGCGGCATCGTCTTCGGCCAAACCCTGCTCCGCATCCTCGACGCCGACTCGCGCGTCGCCCGCATCCACTTCATCGCCTCGGAAAACTCCCTCCGCGTCCTCGCCGAGGAGCTCGGCATCTCCGGCCGCTCCAGCCTCGTCGAAAAGCTCCTCGGCCACGCCTCCGCCAAAATCGCGCAGCACTCCGAGAACGACGTCGGCGCCGCCATCGCCAGCGGCAGCTACCCGTCCACCGGCATGATCGTCATGCCCTGCAGCATGGGCACCCTCGCCGGCATCGCCAACGGCCTCGCCTCCAACCTCATCGAGCGCGCCGCCGACGTCTGCCTCAAGGAGCGCCGCCCTCTCCTCCTCTGCCTCCGCGAAACCCCCTTCAACCAAATCCACATCCGCAACATGAGCCTCGCCGCCGCCGCCGGAGCCACCATCTTCCCCATCATCCCCGCGTTCTACAACCAGCCCGCCGGCATCGACGAGATGGCCCGCCAGTTCGTCTGCCGCGTCCTCGCCCACCTCGGCCTCCCGCAGCCCGGCGCTTTTATCTGGAAGCCCGACGACCTGAATCCATCCTCCACCTGAGGGCCCGCCTCATGCCGATTCTCCTCACCCCCATCGAAGCTCGCGTCCTCGGTTCGCTCGTCGAAAAAGAAGCCACCACCCCCGAGTACTATCCGCTTTCGCTCAACGCCCTCGTCAACGCCTGCAATCAGAAGAACAACCGCGACCCCGTCATGCAGCTCAATGAGGATCAGGCCCGCCAGGCCCTCCATCGTCTTGAAGACCAGCAGCTGGCCGGTCCGCATCGCGGCTCCGACAGCCGCGTCACCAAATACGAACACCGCCTCCAGGAAGTCTTCAACTTCACCCGTGGCGAGAACGCCATCCTCTGCGTCCTCCTCCTCCGCGGACCGCAAACCCCGGGCGAGCTGCGCAGCCGCACCGAGCGCATGCACCGCTTCGAGCAACTCGACGACGTGCTCTCCACCCTGCAGCGCCTCATCGAGCGCGACCCGCCCCTCGCCGCGGCTCTCCCCCGCCAACCTGGCGCCAAAGAGATTCGCTACGCTCACCTGCTCTCCGCTCTGCCCGCAACCCCGATCTCCGCCGGCGCATCAGGCGAACCAGACCGCTCCGCAGCTCCATCCTCAGCAAGCGACGCCCCCGATCCCTCCACCAACGCCCGCCTCCTCCAGCTCGAATCCGAAGTTGCCACCCTCCGCCAGGAAGTAGCGGAACTCAAAGAGCAGCTCGCCGCCGCAACCAGCGATCATCGACCCGGCAGGGAAGAGACCTCCTCCTAACAGCTGGCCATCCCCGGCTGGAACCGTCACCACCGAAATTGTGTGATTTAAATCACCGACAAAGATATAGGACTTAATTTGTCGTATATTGATATGGGACTGATTCAGTCCTGATTTGCCCGGCTCGGCTGCCCCAGCCTCGAATGACCCGTGCCAGGTCGGCCTAACC
>JASHPM010000323.1 GCA_030038115.1 Acidobacteriaceae bacterium
ACGATTGTGCTGAACGAGATCAGCGAGGAGCTGTGCGGGCGGCTGGAGGGAAGAGGATTTCACATTATTCAGGTGGAGCTGACGGAGTTTTTGAAAGCGGGAGGCGCAGCCAAGTGTCTTGTGCTGCGGCTGGAACAGGGGCAGGGAGCAGCCAGTCGTCAGTAGCCAGTAGCCAGTAGCCAGTAGCGGGTAGCCAATAGCCAGCAGCCGGCAGCCAGTAGGGAGTAGTTCGTGGGGTGTGCTCCTGCGCTCAAGGAACAAAAAGATTCATGTTTGGATGGAACGGCTGGGTTGGGGTTGACGTACGACTCCTTGACAGCTTAGGAGAAGCAGACTTAAACTCCTAAGTATCTTAGGAGGATGTATGCGGTTCCTCGCCTGGCTTCGTTCTGTTGGCGGCAAATTCATCCATCGTTCAAGGACTGCGCAGGAGGTTGACGAGGAGCTGCGCTCGCACATCGAGCACCGCGCGGCGGATCTGAAGCGGACGGGGGTGGATCCGGCCGCGGCAGAACGGCGGGCGCGGATCGAGTTTGGCGGGTATGAACGGTATCGCGAGGAGTCGCACGAAGCTCAGGGCGGAAACTTTATCGAGACCGCGGTGAACGATGTGCGCTTCAGCGTACGGGTGCTGCTGAAATCTCCGGGGTTCACGTTCGCAGCCGTGATCACGCTGGCGCTGGCGATTGGGGCCAACGCGCTGGTGTTCGGGATTGTGAATGCGCTGATCCTGCGGCCGATCAATGTTCCGCACGCGGAAAGCCTGTACGTCGTCGACAACGCGCATGGCCAGGGCAGTCAGGATGGTTTGGGCTATCAGTCGTATCCAAATTATCTGGATCTGCGGGATCGCAACCACAGCTTCGAGTCGCTGGCGGCGTTCAGTGTGGTGCAGGCGGGGCTGGACACGGGCAAGGATCCGTCGCGGGTGTGGATTTTCGAGACAAGCGGAAATTATTTCGACACGCTGGACATTCAGCCGTATGCGGGGCGGCTGCTGCACGGCAGCGACGATCGCGGCCCGAACAGCGCGCCCTACATGGTGCTGAGTTACGCATACTGGCACAGCCATTTCAGCGACGATCGCGGCGTGGTGGGGCGCGTGGTGCAGCTGAACAAGCATCCGTTCACGATCATCGGGGTGGCTTCGCCGGGGTTTCATGGAACGGTTTCCTTTATCGTTCCCGACGTGTTTGTGCCGCTGGTGAATCGGGGACAGGTGAGCGGAGACCCATTCCTCAACGAACGCTCGGCGCACTGGATTATCACAGAGACAGTTGGACACCTGAAGCCAGGGGTGACGGTGGCGCAGGCGAGGGGCGATCTGAACGCCATTGGCTTGTATCTGGGAAAGACTTATCCCAAAGACAACGGGCAAGAGAGCTTTGCGCTGGTACATCCGGGTCTGTTCGGCGATTTTCTGGGGAAGCCGATGCGCGCGTTTCTCACGGGATTGATGCTGCTGACGGGGATGATTCTGCTGGCGGCGTGCGCGAATCTGGGAAGCCTGTTTGCGGCGCGGGCGGCGGACCGTTCGCGGGAAGTGGCGCTGCGGCTGGCGCTGGGATCGAGCCGGAGCCGCATTCTGCGGCAGCTGATGACCGAGGCGATGCTGATTGCGCTGGCCGGAGCCGGGCTGGGGCTGGCAGGCAGCGTGGCGCTGCTGCGCAGACTGGATGGATGGCAGCCGTTTCCACGCTGGCCGTTGCATGTGCCGGTGAGTCCGGACGCGAGGGTTTATGTGGCCGCGCTGATTCTGGCACTGGTGAGCGGAGTGCTGTTCGGAATTGTGCCGGTGAGGCAGGTGCTGGGCGCGAATCCTTATGAGGTTGTGAAGGCGGGATCGACCGCAAGGGTGGGAGCGCGGATCACGTTGCGGGACATGCTGGTGGTGGTGCAGATTGCGATTTGTGCGGTGCTGGTGACGGCGTCGATGGTGGCGGTGCGCGGGCTGGTGCGGTCGCTGCACGGCAACTTCGGCATCGAACCGCAGAATGTGACGCTGGCCAACACAGATCTGGGGATGGCGGGCTACAACGCGGACACGGCGCCGCCGATGCAAAAGCGGATGATCGAGGCAATGAAGACGATTCCGGGCGTGGAGCAGGTGGGCATAGTGAACTTTCCGCCGCTGGATGCGGGTACATGGACGACGAATGTATTTAAGGATGCAACCAGCGATCTGCGGCCGGCGAATGGGATTTTTACTTACTGGTTCGACGTTTCGCCGGAGTATCTGGAGGCGGCGGGCACAGCGTTGTGGGCGGGGAGGGGTTTTACCTGGCATGACGACAAGAATGCGCCGCGCGTGGCGATCGTGAATCGCGAGTTTGCCCGGACGATTCTGGGCAAGAGCACGAATGCGGTAGGCAGCTACTTCAAGTTGAATGATGGGACGCGCGTGCAGGTGGCCGGCGTGGTGCAAGACGGGAAATACCTGAGCCTGACCGAGAATCCGAAGGCGGCGATGTTTCTGCCGATCATGCAGTCGCCCTCGAGTGAGTGCTGGCTGGTGGTGCGCTCGAGCGGCGATCCGGAGCAGGTGGGCGCGGCGATGCGAAACAAATTGCGGGAGCTGGATCCAGGACTGCCGGTTTACATTCAGCCATGGAGCCATGAGATGGATTTCGCGCTCTTCCCTTCCCGCGTGGCGACGGTGTCGCTGGGGGTGCTGGGGCTAATGGGAGCAATGCTGTCGGTGACGGGGATTTTTGGCATGGCAGCATATTCGGTGAGCAAGCGGCTGCGCGAGCTGGGCATCCGGATTGCGCTGGGCGCGCAGCGGAAGGAAGTGCTGGGGGCCGCGCTGGGACGGGCGCTGAAGCTGCTGGCGCTGGGGTCGGCGGCAGGGCTGGCGCTGGGACTGCTGGCGACGCGGGTGCTGGGGCATATCGTCTATCAGGCAACGCCGCGGGATCCGCTGGTGCTCGCGGGGGTTGTGGTGGCGATGGCACTGCTGGGGCTGGTGGCGACGTGGCTGCCAGCGCAACGGGCACTGTCGGCGGATCCGCTGCAGCTGCTGCGGGAAGAGTGAGGGACAGCAGGGGGTAGGGTGTAGGGAGTAGGGTGTAGGGAGTAGGGTGTAGCCAGTAGCCGGTAGCCAATAGCTGGAAGCGAGAAGCTGTCGGTGCGGCGGCTCGGCCGGGGTTCGGCGTATAAAGGACCCGAAAGGGTCGCGATGCAAAGACGAGAATTTCTGGCGGGCGCGGTGAGTGCGACGGTGGTGGGCGCTGCCGGCACAGTGGATGGCTGGGCGGAGAAGACGGCGCGCGGGTTGAGTGGCGCGAGCGGAGTGGCGGGCGCAGGTGTTGGGGCGCAGGGCGAGGGACAGTCGC
>JASHPM010000324.1 GCA_030038115.1 Acidobacteriaceae bacterium
AGCCCGTAAGGCTGGTTCAGGACTGCCGAGCGAACTTCTTCTTCGACGACGTTGCGCTGGTTCTCGAGGTTCTTGACGGAGAAATCGAGGGTGGTCATGCGATCGGCTTCCATCCAGAGCACGGGGTCGAGCGCGGAAATGGGGGCGGTCTCAATGTATTCGGTGAAGTCGTAGCGGGTGTCGCCGTTGTTCAGCCCGCCGCCGCCTTCGATGATGCGATCCATCACGCCTTTGGGGGCGTTGGGCGTGCCTTCGAACATCAGGTGCTCGAAGAGATGCGCGAAGCCGGTGCGGCCCTCGGGTTCGAGACGGAAGCCGATGCCATAGCTCACGGCAACGCCGAAGGTGGGCGCGGAATGATCTTCGGAAACCACGACCGTGAGGCCGTTGGGCAGCTTCTTCATGGTGGTGGGCGGCTTCCATTGCTGCGCGGCCAGGGAGCCGCAGCAAAGCGCAAGGGTGAAGAGAGAGAGGCAAATGCTCGGCGTCTTCGACATGAAGATCTCCGATTTCTGAAAGGTGCCAGGGCGATGAACACCCAGGCGAAATTCGTTCAGCAGGAAGAGCAGGCCGGAGGATGGGCCCGATGATTGCAGACTCGCCGCTGGAGGTCAAGGGAGCCTGGCGGCCAGAGGATCCCGAGCCTCCAATCCAGGTCCATGACTGGGGAGTGTCCTGAGCCCGGCTTCCACCCCACCGAGCAGCATCGGCGCGATGGGACCGCGGGCGGCGCGTCTCGCGCGCAGCGTCACCCGCAGGATGAGACCGGTTCGAGGCGGCTAGCTGGAATGGGCTGGCTGCAATCCGGTTTGGAGCGTCGCCTGGCGCTTTTCAGCCAGCGACGCGCGCGCGCTGTGGGCGCCGCTGTCGTCGAGCTGGAACTGATGGATGATCCCATCGAGGTCGGCGGCCAGCTTGGAAAGCTCTTTCAGAGCCGTGACCGCTTCTTCGCTGCCCTGGGCATTCTGCGTCGCCAGCTGCGAGATGCGGCCGGCGGATTCCGAGATTTCGCCGGAGGCGGCGGTCTGCTCGGTGGCGGCGGAGGCAATGAGCTGAATCTGGTGCTCGACCTGTTTGGACGACCCGATGATGGCTTCGAGGCTCTTGCGCGCGCGGGCGGTCTCTTCCATGCCGGTCTCGACCGACTTGCGGCTTTCCTGCATCACCAGCAGGGTTTCGCGGGTTTCTTCCTGAATGCTGCGGATGGTGCCGGAGATTTCCTCGGTAGCGGTCTTGGTGCGCTCGGCGAGGCGCCGGACTTCGCCGGCCACCACGGCAAATCCGCGGCCGTGCTCGCCGGCGCGGGCGGCTTCAATGGCGGCGTTGAGGGCAAGCAGGTTGGTCTGTTCGCTGATCTCCTGAATCACGTTGACCACGTTGCCGATCTCCTCGGAGCGGTGGGCGAGCGAGGTCATTCTTTCCGAGACCGAGCCGGTGGCGGTGGCGATCTTCTCCATGGTGCTGGCCGCCGCCTGCATGACTTCGCCCCCCTGGGCGGCGGTTTCAGCGGAGACGCGGCTGGCCTGGGCGGCGCTTTCGGCGTTGTTGCTGATCTCGCCGATGGTCGCGGTCATTTCCTGGGCGGCGGTGGCAATCTGGTTGGTCATGCTGGACTGGGTTTCGGCGTTGGAGGCGCTCTCCGTGGCGCGGGCGCTGATCTCCGTGGTGGCGGCGGAAAGCGTGTTGGCTCCCTGGGCCACCTGCTGCAGAACCGCGCGCAGCGTGGCCACGCTGTCGTTCAGGGCCTCGGCCATGCCCCCGATCTCATCGCTTGCGGTCGCGGTAACGTGCGCGGTCATGTCCTTGGCCGCCAGCCGCCGCAGCATAGCCATCACGTTGCGGATGCGCGGGGTGATGAAGCGGTTGAGCTGGGTGCCGATGAAGGCGGAGAACCCGATGATGACGAGGGTGACGACGAGATTGACCCAGGTGGCGCGCCGGCTGGCGGCCGTGGCGGCATCGGCCTTCTCCGTTGCGATCTGCGCGTGCACCTGAAATCCGTCGTGCGCCGCCGCAATGCATGTTTTCAGCGAGGACGAGATCTCGCTCCCCGTAAGGGTGCTGAGCGCGTCGTTGGTTTTTCCGGCGGCGAGGGCGGCCATGCCACGGTCGCTCAGGTCCTGATACGTCCTGATCGCCCCCACGAAGGCCTGGTAATGCTCCCGCTCTTCGGGAATGATGAGCGCCCCCATGGCCTGCACCCCATCCTGATATTCGGCGATGGCCTTCTGACGCAGAGCGCTGTGCTCGGCTGTGCAGGCAGGCGTCTGGCACAACATCATTTCCAGATCTTCGCGGCGCTCGGCGCTGACCCCGTCGCGGATGTCGCCAATGTTGATCAGAGAAGGCAGATGGTTCCCGCTGACCTCTTCGGTTTTGGCGGCCATGCCACGAAAGGCGGAAAACGTATAGGTTCCCAGCGCGAGGCAGAGAAGGCAAACGATACCGAAGGCATAGGTGAATTTGCGGCCGATGGGAAAATCGCGGACAAACGACATAGCGAAGGTACCTTTCGTAAGCGAGGCGGTGATCTGGCGCCGTCCGCGTCGCCGGAGCGCAAGGGGCGTGGCCGGCGATGGCGGACAGAAGGGTTATCGGCAGTCAGGTCCGAACCTTGAAGATTGCGGAGAGCGCTGCCGGTCAGGCGTTGGGATCGATCTTCTTCTGAATCCAGCCGATGGCTTTGGCTTCCCAGTCCGGCTTCTGGGCGGCGTTGATATAGCGCTCGAAAGCGAAGATGCCGGACTCGCGGGCGATGCGTTCGAACTGCATGGTGACGGTCGCCGACTGCAGGATGACGCAGCTGCGCTCCATGCCGGCTTTCTTGAACAACCCCTGGCCGTCCACCATGATGGCCTGGGCGTCGGGCTTGATGCCGCCCGGCTTGAGAGTGCGCATGTCGATGAGAACGCCGAACGATTTGGGCGCGCCAACCAAAGCCGCTTTCGCCTCTTCGCGCCAGCGATTCATCTCCGCAACGTCGATGAAGTCGCCGAATGTCAGCTCAAAACCGAAGTCCTTCTTCGCAATTTTGTACATAGTCTCCTCGGGACCGGGGTCTGCCGTTGTGCGCGGCTCGCCCACCAGCCCTATCGGCGCGGAAGGAGGTTTCCATGAGAGGCTGGCGCGCCCGCAAGGGCGATGGAGGGATTCAGGACAGGACCGGCGCGGGAGGGGCGTGGCTTCGGTTCGCGGCGATGAGCGGGAAAAAAGAGGGCTCGCAGCGAGAGCCGCGAGCCCGGTGAGGTAGATGCACCCTGGGGGCGATCAGGCCAGAATGGCACCGCACCCCCGGGTCTCTCGGGGAACAGCAGCGAACTCGAATCCGATGGCCGGATCCGAGCGGCTACGCCGAACGGCGCTGGCGCTGCTGATCCTTAAACTGGTCGATCCTGTCGTTGGCCCGGTCGGTGGCGTCCTCCACCGTGGTTGCCATATTGTCGCGCATTTCGGTGGTTTTGTGCAGACGTTCTGCTTCGAGGGTCTTGCCGGCCTCCTGCGCCGCCTCTTTGACGTTGCCCCAGGTCTGCTGGGCCGCGCCTTTCACCTGATCGGCCATGCCCTGATTGGCCAGCCGATCGTTGCCGGTCATGGTACCGGCGCCTTGCTTGATCTTGCCCACGGCCCGCTTCGCTTTGCCTTTTATCTGGTCTGAATTCATAGATGGGTCCCTCCTCGGTGATGGCGGCGGGCTGAGCTGAAGCCGCCAGCCTAGCCGCGGTTCTAAATGTCTTGTTGAACAACAGATTCAGCAGCAAGGCGAGGGCGCCGGGACTTGTGTGGGTTCGCTCCTGCAACCGCATCCCATGGCGCCTCGCCCGGTGCTTCGGCGCGTTTTTCAACAAGCTTCTAAACGACCGGCCTTCGCCCGGTGATGAGCTGGACGACGAGCACCACCAGCGCCAAAAGCAGCAGAATGTGGATGTACCAGGCAACCACGTGAAAGCCAATCAGACCCACCAGCCAGGCGATCAGCAAAATGACGAACAGTGTCCACAGCATCGGGCAATCTCCTCTCTGAACGATCGGTGTTCTCTCATGCCAACTCCTGAATAGAGGCGCAGGCACGCGATTGGGGTTGCCGTTGCGATACAAATGAAGCGAGGAATTACACAGCGTGCGCATTGCCATCCAGGGCGAGCCGGGATCGTTCAGCCATGAAGCGGCGCTGAAGGCGCGGCCGGAAGCAACCATTCTGCCCTGCGCACTCTCGGCGGAGGTGTTCGCGGCCATAGACGAGGACGCGGTGGATGCGGCCATGATCCCGATCGAAAACTCCCTGGCCGGGTCGGTGCTGGAGCACTATGACCTGTTGCTGGCGCACGAAGTCGCGGTGGAAAGCGAGTGGCTGCTGCGCATCCGGCATAACCTGATCGGCGTGCCGGGAGCGGCGATCGAACAGATCCGCCAGGCGTACTCGCACCCGGTGGCTCTGGCGCAGTGCCGGCGTTTCTTCGTGGAGCACCCGGAGATTGAAGCGGCGCCGTTCTACGACACAGCCGGCAGCGTGAAGCAGCTGATGGAGCTGCGCGACGCCGGCGTGGGGGCGATCGCCAGCGTGGGTGCGGCGCACTATTATGGTGGAGAAATTCTGCTGGCGGACATCGAGGACAACGCGGAGAACTACACGCGCTTTTTTCTGATCCGCACGCGGAAACGGCTGGAGCCGGAACCGCGTCCGGACAAAGTGAGCCTGGCCTTTAAGGTGGAGAACCGGCCGGGCAGCCTGGTGGAAGCGCTGCAGGTTTTTGCCGGGATGGGGACAAATATTACAAGGCTGGAATCGCGGCCGGTGCCGGGGCGTCCGTGGGAATACGTTTTTTACGCCGATTATCAGCTGGGGGAGCCGCGCACAGCGGATCTGGCCCTGGAAATGCTCGCAAAACACTGCTCGATGGTCCGGGAGCTGGGCCGCTATCGGGCGGCGGCGGCGGTCTAAGGGGGGAGAGGCCAGGCGGGACTGAGGCCTCCGGGGCACATCTCACCGCCAGCTGGGGTTTTGCCGATAAGGGATGACGGGGCGCGCGGCCCCTGCTGTTTTGGCTGGAGAATCATTGGTAAAAGGTTGAACACAAACGCGTTGTGGATCTGCGATGGCGGGAGTTGAGCCCGTTTTCGGAGCGTGAGGGCGACACGGCGTGGTACTTTTTGAAACTTGCTGAATCCAATGAGTAATTATTTGATATAAGGACACTCATGGCTAGCGACTTTATCAGCGTTATACAGCCCGGCGATGCCCGGCAGAGGGAAGGCGGCAACGACAAAGTTGTGCCCATCCTGCCGGTGCGGGACACCGTGCTGTTTCCCCACGCTGTGCTCCCCCTGACGGTGGGGCGGGAAAGCTCGATCCAACTGATCAATTCCCTGGGCGAGGAAAAAAGCATTGTGGTGGTGGCGCAGCGCGATGCGCGGGTGGATACACCGCAGCCCCAGGACCTGCACGCGTTCGGAACTCTGGCGACCGTTCACAAGGTCGTGAAGATGCCAAACCAGAGCCTGTTCGTTTTCACCGAAGGCACGGAGCGCGTACGGCTGGGCGAGTTTTCGCGTATCGAGCCGTACATGATGGCATCGGTGGACCCGGTGCCGGAGGCGCCGGCGCCGAAGAATCCTTCCATCGAAGCGCTGCAGCGCAACGTGATCACGCAGTTCCAGCAGATTGTGACTTCTTCGCCCACGCTCAGCGACGAGTTGCAGACTATCGCGATGAATATCGATGAGCCGGGGCGGCTGGTGGACTTTATCGCGTCTTCCCTGCCCTTTCTGGCGACCAACGACAAGCAGGAATTGCTGGAGACACCGGATGTGGCCATGCGTCTGGAGCGCATCAACAAGCACCTGGCGAAAGAAATCGAGGTGCAGCAGCTGCGCAACAAGATTCAGACCGAAGTGCAGGACCAGGTGCAGCAGTCGCAGCGCGACTACTACCTGCGCGAGCAGCTGAAGGCGATCCAGAAGGAACTCGGCGAGATGGACGAGGGCCAGAAGGACATTGAGGAGCTGCGCCAGAAGATTGAAGCGGCAGGCATGCCGGAGGAGACGAAGAAAGAGGCGCTGAAGGAGCTGAACCGGCTCTCGCGCATGTCTCCCATGGCCGCCGACTACTCGCTGACGCGCAACTACATCGAGTGGCTGGCGGTGCTGCCGTGGTCGAAGTCCTCCGGAACCGCGGTGGACATTACGAAGGCGCGCGACATCCTCGATGAAGATCACTACGACCTGAAGAAGGTGAAGGACCGCATCCTCGATTATCTTTCCGTGCGCCGGCTGAAGGCGGATATGAAAGGGCCGATCCTGTGCTTCGTGGGGCCTCCGGGCGTGGGCAAAACGTCGCTCGGCCGCAGCGTGGCGCGCGCGCTCAATCGTGAGTTCCGCCGCATCTCTCTGGGCGGCATGCACGATGAAGCGGAGCTGCGCGGGCATCGCCGCACGTACATCGGCGCGCTGCCGGGGCAGATCATTCAGAACCTGCGCCGCGCGGGCGCCAACGATCCGGTATTCATGCTGGACGAAGTAGACAAGCTGGGTCGCGATTTTCGCGGCGATCCGGCCTCGGCGCTGCTGGAGATCCTCGATCCGGAACAGAACTATACCTTCCGCGACAACTATCTCGATCAGCCCTTCGACTTGTCCAAAGTGCTGTTCATCTGCACGGCCAACGTGCTGGACACGGTGCCCGAGCCGCTGCGCGACCGCATGGAGATCATCGAGCTGCAGGGCTACACGGAAGAAGAGAAGAAGCACATCGCTTTCCGCTATCTGATTCCGCGGCAAATTAAGGAGAACGGGATCACGCCGGAGCAGATCGAGTTTCCCGAGGAATCGATCGGCTACATCGTGCGCCACTACACGCGCGAGGCGGGCGTGCGCAAGCTGGAGCAGCAGATCGGGACGCTGTGCCGCAAGCAGGCGCGGAGGATCGCGGAAGGCAAGACGGAAAAGCTGGTGATCACGCAGGAGGTGATCACGGAGTTTCTGGGCGGCATCAAGATCCGCGTGGATACCGAAATCGCCGAGCGCACCAAGCGCGCGGGTGTGGCCGTGGGCCTGGCCTGGACCCCGGCGGGCGGCGACATCCTCTTTATCGAGGCCAACCGCATGAAGGGCAAGGGCGGGTTCACCATGACCGGACAGATTGGCGAGGTGATGCAGGAATCCATGCAGGCCGCGCTGACCTGGGTGCGCTCGAACGCGCGCGAGCTGGGTCTGGAAGAAGACCTGCTCAAGGACACCGACCTGCACATTCACGTCCCGGCAGGCGCCATCCCCAAGGATGGTCCTTCGGCAGGCGTGACCATGGTGACGGCTCTGGTTTCTCTGCTCACCGACCGGCCCATCCATCCGCTGACCGCGATGACCGGCGAGATCACGCTGAGCGGCAATGTGCTGCCGGTGGGCGGTATCAAGGAGAAGTTCCTCGCGGCGAAACGCGCCGGCGTTACGACCGTGATCCTGCCCACGGAAAACCGCCTGAACGTCGAGGAAGATCTGGGGCCGGAGCAAACCCAGGGCGTCGACATCCGTTACGCCAGTCGCATCGAGGACGTACTCTCCGTGGCCCTGCCCCGCTCCAGGGCTGAAGAGAACCACGACCAGGCCGTCCGCGAAGAGGTGCTGCAGCACACGGCGTAAGAACCAGGTTACAGGTTGCAGGTTACAGGTTACAGGTTACGGGTTGCAGAGGCGCGGGAGTTGATCCTGCGCTTTTGTTTTGTGCCTGATTAGAGGACGCGCTGCGGTCGGCTCCTGGCACCCCGCTGTTTTTCATCCGTGTACTGCTTCGTTTGTGGGAGTGGCAAAGGCCACGGCCGCTGGTACATTCCTCTCCGAGAAAGGTGGCGAACGTGACCCTGCGCGAATTCCTGACCAAACAACTGATCGACGTCCTGCAGTGGAACGAAACCGAAGATGGCGTGCTGGCCTGGCGGTACCCCATGCAGGATATGGAGATCCAGAATGGCGGGCAGCTGACGGTGCGCGAGTCGCAGCTGGCGGCGTTTGTGAATGAGGGCAGAATCGCCGACGTGTTTGGCCCGGGACTGCACACACTGAACACGCGCAACCTGCCGCTGCTGACCGATCTGATGAACTGGGACAAGGGATTCGAGTCGCCCTTCAAGTCGGATGTGTATTTCTTCTCGACGCGGCTGCAGATGGATCAGAAGTGGGGGACGGCGACACCGATTACCATCCGCGAGAAGGAATTCGGCGCGGTGCGGCTGCGCGGGTACGGGATTTATTCGTATCGCATCAGGGACCCGCGGACGTTCTTCACGCAGGTGAGCGGAACGCGCGACACCTATTATGTTTCGGACCTGGAAGGACAGCTGCGCGAGACGATTGTGGCGCGCATGACGGATGTGTTTGCCTCGAGCGACGTGCCGTTCCTGGATATGGCGGCGAATCAGGCGGCGCTGGGACAGAAAATCGCGAGCGCGGTTGGGCCGGCGTTCACGGCGCTGGGCCTCGAGCTGAATCAGTTCACGGTGGAGAATATTTCCCTGCCCGACGAGCTGACGAAGGTGATGGATCAGCGGATCGGCGTGCAGATGGCCGGGAACCTGGGCAGCTATACGCAGTTTGAGGCGGCGCAGTCGCTGGGCGTGGCGGCGGCGAATCCTGGCGGCGCGGCGGGCGCTGGCGTTGGAGTGGGCGCCGGCGTGGCAATGGGCCAGGCCATGATGGGGTCGATGGCGGCGAGTGCGAGCGGAGCTGCAACGGCGGCGGAGAAGTTCTGCACGTCGTGCGGGAAGCCGATGCCGCGGGCGGCGAAATTCTGCCCCGAGTGCGGCAAAGCTCAGTGAGGCGGGCGCGATGAACTGTCCGACGTGCGGCGCGCCGATGCGGCTGGAGCCGGGCGCAGAGAGCCTGACCTGCGAGTACTGCGGAAGCATCGTTTTCCCGGAGAAGAATGACGATGGCGTGCGCGTGCTGGGGCAGCCGACGGACGAGATGTGTCCGGTGTGCGCGATGGGGCTGGTGGACGCGTCGTTCTCCGGCGCGCGCATTCGTTACTGCACGCGCTGCCGCGGGATGCTGATCCAGATGGACATTTTTGCCGACCTGGTGCAACAACTCAGGAACGGGCACGACGGCGGCATGATTCCGCAGGCGGCGGATCGGAGCGAGCTCGACCGGCGGCTGACCTGTCCGCACTGCCGCCAGGCGATGGACACGCACTTCTATGCGGGGCCGGGGAATGTGATTTTGTCGGACTGCGAGCGCTGCTCGCTGGACTGGCTGGACAACGGAAAGCTGATGCGCATCGCGCATGCGCCGGATGCGCTGGGGGATTAAGCGGCTCGGGGAAAATCAAAACTGCGCTTTATAGATTGCGGCTTAACCGAAGTGGCCGCTCCTGGCAACGGGCGCCTCAGACCTTGCTGCGTGAGAAATAAGCGCTCACCTGTGGGTCCAGCGTGAGCAACTTCATCCTTGTGGTGCGTGCCTGTGCCACAAGGAGTCGATCGAAGGGATCCCGGTGCAGCCATGGCAGAGCGTCCACGCCCACTGCGTGCTCGCCCGTCACCGCCAACTCCTCGAGACCAGTTTCACGGGCGGCCTTCCAGATAACCCTGGGCTCGATCGGGAAATCGTCTCTTCCCAGAGAGTGTTTGATGGCGATTTCCCAGATCGAGGCTGCAGAGAACCAGACCCGGTTTCCGGTTTCCTCAATCAGCCGGAGCATCGGGCGCGGAACCTTATCAGGATCGACGAGCGCCCAGAGCAGGACGTGGGTGTCGAGCAGATAGTT